>CAJMLC010000064.1 GCA_905214155.1 uncultured bacterium
TCATCGCCCGCCCGCGCCCCTGCTGGCTGGACAGCAGCGTGCGGCTGCTCATCGCTGACCCCACAGACTATTCGTTCCCATCGGGTCATACCCTGTCCTCGGTCATCGGCGCGACGATTTTGACGAAAACGGACCGCCGCTTCGGCTATGCGGCCATCCCGCTCGCGGCGCTCATCGCCTTTTCGCGGCTGTATCTCTATGCCCATTTTCCCAGCGATGTGCTTGCCGCGGCGGTGCTGGGTGTTATGATCGGCGAGCTGGCCTTTTATGCTGACCGAAGGTGGACGGAGCGCAGAGGGACATAAGGCGTTTCCTGCCATCTCATTCTTTGAAATAAATCCTCAAAAAGACACACAAGCCGGAGGCTCCCATAACGAGGGAGCTTCCGGCTTGCGCGTTCAATTCAGATGCTCCAGCGCCGCCGCGACGGATACTTGCAGACTTGCCTCGACCTCCAGCATCGAAACGGGCTGCTCCAAAAGCTCTGCCGTGGAAACGGGAAAGCGGCCGCCTTCACGGCTGCGCAGCAGATAGATCAGCCCAAGGGTCATCGCGTTGCGCTTCGCCTCGATGATCGCGGCCTCCTCCTCATAGCCGCCCGTCTCGCGCAGGGCGCGCACCAGTCCGCGGCGCATCTCAGCGAGATAGGTGGGCTGATAAAAGCCGCCGAACACCGTGAAGTCGCGGAGGAAATGCGCCTCCAGAAAGCAGAGGAACAGGCCCGGCAGCAGCGACCCGTCCCGCAGCCCTTCCGTCAGCGCCTGCGGCGTGAGAGGGACGGTCACAGCCTCTCCCAGCGAGTTTTGACCCGCCAGCGCCGCCGCGCCCACGCTCTCGCGCAGCCGCAGAGAAAACAGCGCCGCGCGGCGGTCGAGTCCCCAGAAAAAGTGCGTGCCGCCGGTGTTTCCCGTCCAGCAGCCGGAAACGCCGTCCAGCTCCCGCAGAAGCGATGCGCGCAGCTCCTGCCGGAACAGCACTTGGCAGGTGAGCGCGGCTTCCGTCCGAAAATCTCTTTCCAGCAGACGGGCGGTGAGCGTCTCCATCGGCATCCAGAGGTACTGCGGCGCGCGATCGGTGAAGTACCGCTGTGAGAGCATGGCGTTGATGACCGTGGTCTGCTCCCGCAGCGTGCCGCAGCGCTGCACACGGTCGGAGAGCAGGACCTCGCGGCAGAAGCGCTCCAGCGCGTCGGCTGTGCGAAGCGAGCAGGAGCCGCGCCGCGTCTCCTGCCGCAGGCGGTTCAGCGCATTGTCTACCATGTCCGGAGAGATGCCCTCCACGGCGGCCACGCAGGCGTGGCGCAGCTTGAACGGATAAAACGGCAGCCGCAGGCAGCCTCCCGGCGCGGTGCAGTCGTAGACCAGCATACCCCTCGGGTAGACGTTATTGTCCAGCCTCGGGTTGGCACAGGACAGAAACGGAACGACCGCCCCGGTCTCGCCCTGCGTCCGCAGCCACCGGTCGCAGAGGATCGTGTCCTGCACGGTCATGTACTCGAACGCGGGATGATGGTGGTTGGCGGTGGACAGGCAGCGGCGGCGCCGGAGAACATCCGCACATTCCCCGGCGGTCTCCGCGCCGAAAAAGGGCGTGAAGTAGTCCCGTACCTCATCCAGCAGCTCCTCTGAGGGAAGAATGTCCGGCAGAGGCTGGTGACGGAGCTGCCCGAGATAGGTAAGCAGCGTTTCGCCGCCATGCCGCCGCAGCAGCTCCGCGGCTGCCGGATAATTTTCAGCAAGTGCCGTCATTTGCTCCGTCATTCTCTGCCGCCTCCAGTCGGATCGAAAGCACCGTGTTGTTCATGTTCATGATGCGCGTATAGGTCTTCTGATCGGTGAGCCGCTCGAGCAGACGGATGTTGTTCATTTGAAGGATGTCCTCATCGTCCACGAACGCCAGCGGGTCGAAGGGTGCGCCGTCGTCGCGGATACGGACGATCAGGCTGCCCTCCTCCAAAAGAAGGCAAATGTCGATCATGCTCACATGCTCGTTGTGGTTGATGATGTTGAGGGCGGCCTCCTCAAAGGCGATGGCCAGCAGGACGCCCTTGTTGCGGGGGATGCCGTTCTGTTGGCAGAACAAGTCAATCTCCCGGTGGATGTCCGCGACGTTTTCCGCCCTTCCCGTGATGGAAAAGGAGTGGCAGCTCCGGTCGGCCTGATCCTCCAGCCCGAGGAGGGCGACGTTCCCACAGGTCCGCTTTTCCCGGAGCAGCGTGACCGCGGGGGACAGCAGCTCCACCAGCAGGCACCAGACGGCCACGGCGGGGACGCTGCGCCAATGGAGCCGCGAAATGGCCGCCACGCAGAGCAGCAGAAGCAGTATTTTGAGCACCACGTTCTGCAGCGTCAGCAAAAGCACGGACAGGCGCTGCCGCTGGACGCTGGGATAGAGCCTGGCGAGCAGGTCGTTGAGCCAAAGGAAAGGCAGACTGAGCAGCATGATGCGGAGCGAGAGCACGGTGTCCGGCTCTGCGGCGATGCCGTAGGAGTTGAGAAACGGCGCGGAGAAGCAGGACAGTCCCGCCATGAGCGCCGCGACGAGCGCATAGGTATACTTGGACAAAAGGGAGAGCATCTTCCGCAGCCCGTAGAAGTCGCGTTCGCCGTAGAGCATACTGCCCAGCGTGGAGATCGTCTGCAGCGCGCCGCCCGCCAGAATGCGCAGGATGAAGCGAAGCTGGCTGTACACCGCGTAGAGCGCCACGCCGATGTTGCCCACGAAGTACATCAAAAGCAGGTTCACCGTCAGGCCGGAGAAGATGCGTGAGGCCTTGTCTGTGGCAAAGGAGGAGCAGGACGAGGCCAGCTCCCGCCCGGTCTCGCGCAGGTCGTCGGCGCGCAGGACAAAGCGGAAGGTGCGCTTTTTGGACAGCAGGTAGGGAAGCACCACCAGAATACCCGCCGCGTTGCCGAGCAGGGAAGCCGCGGCCGCGCCGGCGACGCCCGTGCGCAGATACTTCATAAAGACGACGTCCAGCACGATGTTCACTCCGTTGGCGGCAACGACCGAGCCCATGGCCAGCTTGGAGCGATCGTCCAGAATGGCGAAGCTGGAGAGAACGAGATTGACGCCGACAAAGGGCGACGAGAGCAGGGTGAAGAAGGCGTAGCGCGCCACATCGTTCGCGATCGCGCCGTTGTTGGACAGGACGCCGCTGAAAAAGCCGCAGAACGGCAGCAGGCACCAGCAGAGAAGCCCGCCCGCGAGCGTCAGAAGAAGAGACAGGGTGAAGACCCCGTTGGCCTGCCGGAGCCTTCGCTTGCCCAGCAGGATGCCCGCGGCGACCGGCCCGCCGGAGGAGAGGACGAAGCCGAATAGCTCCGCCACATCCACAAAGCTGTCGCAAAGGCCCGCGGCAGCGACGGCATCGGCGCCCAAAAGGGCGCCGATGAGCATAAAGTCCACAACGGAGACCAGATAGGCGGAGGCGGTCACCACCGTGCCGACGCCGAAAAACTCCCGCGTCTTGCTGCGTATGATGGCCTCGTTCCGCAAGTATTCATATCCCATTTTGTTTTCCGCCTTTCGCGCTTCGGGACGGCCGCGCACCGGTGCGCGGACCTATCCCGGATCTCTGAGACATTCGGTATCCAGCATTCCCAGCTGGCCGGCGACGGTCGTGACCTCGACCTGCAGGCAGGTCAGGTTGGATGCCGTCGCGATAAAGTCGATCATGGAATTGATCGCGACAGCCAGAGCGAGGGCCTCGCCGGGGATGCCGAGCTGGGTGAACATGACCGTGTAGCAGGTCAGCGCGCCGCCGGGGATGGGCGGCATCGCCAGCGACAAAAGCCCGGTCACAACGATCATCGTGAGGAGCCACGCAGGCGTGATGGCCGTGCCGAAATTTTCCGCCATGCACAGGCAGGTCGCCACAAAAGCGACCGCAACGCTGGGCATATAGAGGACCTGTTCCAGGGGCACGGCGAAATGCGCGAGCATCGGCGGGATACCCAGCTTCTTCTCGCAGGTCTCTAAATTGGTGGCGAACGCCGCGGAGGACGACGCCGTGGTGAGACCGATGAGGAAGGTCGGCAGCAGCTTTTGCACAAGCAGCCGGAAACTCACCCGGCGCCGCGCGGCAAGGATGCCGATGAATACGAGACACATCAGCGGGCAAAGTGCATAGGTGATGACGATGGCCTTGAGGATGCCCGAGAGCTCGGAGCCGAAGTCGGAGCCCAGCAGAGCGAACAGGCTGAAAAATACGAAAAGCGGGATCAGGTCGCCGATGGCCTCCATGAGGAACTGGACCACCTCGTTCGTCTGCTCAATGAACGCGCGGACGGCGGCGGCACGGTCGCCCAGGATCAGCAGGGCGATGCCGACGGCGGCGCCCAAAAAGATGATCTGCAGCGTGTTACCGTTCAGGAACGGAGAGATGATATCCGAGGGAACGATATCCAAAATGATCTGATAGATGGTCGAGAATCCGCTCAGCGCCGCGCCGCCCGAGGACAGCTCCAGCGGGAAAAGCCATAAAAGGCAGACGGTCGCTCCCGCGCTGACGAGGAAGCTCAGCGCCGCAATGCGGCCGATCACTTTCTTCCCGATCCTTCCCATCATGGTCATATCGCCGATGTTGAAAATGCCCCAGCAGATCGCCAGGAAGATCATCGGCGAGGAGATGGTGCGCAGCAGGTTTAGGATCAGCGTAAAGAGCGGGTCGGTCACGGCCCGGACGCCCGCCTGCGCGCTCGCGGGAAGCAGGCGCTGCAGCAGCCCGAGGACGACCGCCGACACGATGGCGAGCAGGAGCTTCTGCATCTGCCCCAGCTTCCGCTTTCTGGGCGGCTCGACGGTCAGACAGTTTTCACCGTTTTGATAGCTCTGCGTCAGCGTAAGGCCCGCCTGCGCCAGCAGGCGGCTGGAGAGCAAGCAGTTTTTCAGCACGTCGTCGGCCCGGAGCTCCCTGCCCTCGACACGGATCTCGATCCGCTGCCTGCCCAGACGCTTTTTCGCGCAGAAGGTGACCGGCGCGCCGGGGAGCGCGGAGGACCAGCCCTCCAGGATCTCCTCCAGTGAGAGGCGAAGCCGCAGGATATCCTTTCGGTCCGCCTCCGCCTCCGTCAGAGAATCCGCGAACTCCTGCGAAAGAAGATCCACGGTCTCCGGCGACAGCCGATAGCCTTTCTTTTTCGATGTCAGCATACTCATTTCCTCCCGCTCATCCGTTCTTTTTCCGCTGCGCTCCCGAACGAACGCTCACTCGATGCGAAGAATGTCGGAAAAGCCCGTGACCTCAAACACCTCCATCACGGCCTCATTCACGTTTTGAAGCACCATTTCCCCTTGCTGATTCATGAGCTTCTGCATCGCAAGCAGCACGCGAAGGCCCGCGGAGGAGATATACTCCAGCTTCTCCACGTCAAATACCAGACGTGTAATGCCGCCGCGGAGCTCCTCCGGCCTCGGTGTGGTCATCGTGCCCCTCCGCATAAAGATCTTCCGTTGCCGCCGGCCGCGGCAGACCGGGCCGGCCGGAGACTATGGCTTGTCCTTCTGCCGCTCCGCCTTCCGCTCGAGCAGCATTTGATCCGTTTTCTGCCGCAGAAGCAGCAGCATATCCAGCTGCTCGGCGTTGAGGTCCAGCCCCCGCTCCCGGAACAGCAACAGGAGCTTTTCGCGGTACTCGCTCTCCCGCAGCGTCGGATATTGCTTTGCCAGCTCGTTGAGCTTTTGCCGCAGCTCCTCGTTGGTGTCCGCTTCCCAGTTGAATTTGGCAGTCTCCGCAAAGGAGAGCTTTTTCTTCTTCCAAGGCCAGTTCATAGAAATTGTCCTTTCCGCGTCCCTGCGCTGTCGCCGGCGGACGGCATTCTTCCTTTTCCGGAGACAGCATAGCACAGCCGCGCTCCGCCGGAGCAAAAATGCCGGAATTGGTCGTTTTGCCTCCCGAATTGGTCACGGGCAAAAAAGAAAACCGCCCTCGGGAGGTTTTCCGGATTCCGTATCTATGGATTGAGAATGACGCAGGCGGTGCAGACGCCGGCTTCAACTTTGTAGTGTACCTCACCCTGATAGCGCTCGGCGGCGGAAACGATGCTGTCGATCCCGACGCTCCGCTCTGCGGGCAGGCCGTTTTCCAGCGCCAGGCTGACGCAGGGGTTGCTCACCGCGAGGACCGTCTTTTTCCCGACGTTTCGGATGTGGACGCGGATGGGGCCGGCGCTGTGCGCCGCGGTGCAGGCATGGAGGGCATTTTCCAGAAGGTTCGCAAGAATGGCGACAAAGTCCACGTCGGCCACGTCGGACTGCGCGGGCGTATCCGCCTGCGCGGTGAACGCCACGCCCGCCGCCTTCGCCTTTTCGGCGTAGGAGCGCAGCAGCTCGTTGACCATGGGGTGCGGGCACCACGCGGGGAAGTTCTCGGCGACCGCCTGCTCCTGCTCAAGATAGCGCAGGATGCCGTCGGTGTCACCCGCGCGCGCCATGGCGGCGATGCAGGCGTCGTGATGCCGCTTGTCGTGGCGGATGCGGCGGCTCTCCCGCTCTGCCCGGCTGACAGTCTCCATGTAGCTCGCCAGGTACTCCAGCTTCTGCTTGATGAGCGCTTCTCTGGCGTCTCTGCGCATATAAAAAATGTTGCCGATGCTCAAAACGCTGACCGAGGCGTAGGTGCATACCGCAGCGCAGAAAACGAACAGGGTATCCGGCTCCACTCCGTCGTCCAACCGTATCCTTGACATGAGGGCTATGAACAGAAAAAAATAGATCGCGGAAACGGCGCTCAGGAGTTTCCAGCTCTGCTTCCGAAAGCCGCTGACCTCGCGGAGCAGCGGCCTGCCGTATTTCCGGTAGGCCAGCAGGATCGGCAGCGCCGTGACAATATGGAGCGCGGTGCGCACAAGGTATTTGACCGCCATCGGGCGGTCGGGCAAAAGAAAATAGCACAGGTAAAGGCCGCCGGACCAGGAGATGCAGCACACGCAGAAAAACGTGATGAGCAGATAGACCTTTTTCCAGAAGCCGTCCGCGGACACCGCAATGAAAACGGCGGAATAGCTGAGAAAGCCGACCGTCAGCGACACCGGCAGCCGCAGCGGCGCCGGCAGCAGGCCGAAGCACAGATAGAGATCCAGCAGCAGGATAAGTCCCTCCGCGCCCCACAGCAGCGCTGTCCTTTGCACGGACCAGCGTCGCTCCTGCATCAGCAGCCCGGCCGCCAGCAGCGCCGCGAAGATCGCCAGTCCCACATAGAGGATCGTTCCGATGTAGCGGGGGTCCGTCATCCGTTTTTGACCTCCTCTAAGTAGAAATCAAAGTATGCCTGCTTAATTTGGGCGCGCAGCCGCCGCGGAACAGGAATGCGCTCGCCACCGTCCATGACAAGATCCGTGCCGGAAAAGCAGCGGACGTGTGCAAGGTTCACAACGTAGGAGGCTCCGCACGGGATCATGCCGCGCCGTCCCGCCAGGCAGTCCTGCAGCTGGGCGGCGGTCAGCCGCGCCGTCAGCTTCCGGCCGGAGGCCAGAGAGAAGCTGCGCCGCTTGCCGTCGGTCTCGATGTACAGCACGTCCTCCAGCGCGATGCGGTGCAGCTCGCCCTCGCAGGGGAGCAGGAGCCACGTCCGCTCCTGCCGCAGGGCGATCACGCGATCCAGCGAGGCGTTGAGCTTTTCCTGCGTGTACGGCTTTTGAATGTAGTCCGCGGCGTGGAGCGCGAAGGCGTCCACCGCGTAATCCGAGCTGGCCGTCAGGAAAAGGATGTCCGTATTTTCGCTGCACCGGAGGATGTCCCGCGCCAGCTCTGTCCCCAGCATTCCGGGCATACAAATGTCCAGCAGGACGATATCCGGACAGCCGGCCTTCTCGAAGGCGTCCAGCATCGCAAAGGCGGAGGAATAGACGGTCATCTCGATGCTGTGCTCCTGATGCGCGGCCGCGTAAACGCGGAGGTCCTCCGCGATCCGCTCGCGGTCCCCGGTGTCGTCGTCGCAAATGGCTATTTTCAGCATCGTCCCGCCTCCTCCGCCGTGTTTTTCTGTATTATATACCGCCGCTTGCGGCTTCGCAAGCGGTCGGCTCCGCCGGATCCGGCCGCTTTGCGGCCTTCCGCGCGGCGCCCTGTGTGAGGTCCATTGTATCAGCTGGAAGAACAATGCGCAAGCGAAACGCTTGCGCATTGTTGGCATTGTCGGTCATCCGTGGGTCGAGCTGCAGAAGGTCCTTGCGGAAATTAAAATCGAATAGGGCTCAACGATAAAGCCGGAGTGATCGGGAGCGACGGAAAGGCCGCGGCATAAGCTATCGCGGTGTACTGCCGTCCGCGCACCGGCGTCCGGCACGAGAAAATTACCGCGCCGTCCAATGGTATGCGATCCGGGGCGAGCCGTCCCTGACATGGATGATCCCGCACTCCTTAAAGCCGCTCTTCTCGATCAACCGCTGCATCGTCGTATTGTTGGCGTGGGTATCGACGCGGACATTGGGGGAAATGCTTTTGCAATGATCGGCGGCGCATTGGAACAGCCCGTGGACCCGCCCGTCGCCGGCCAGCCGATGGATCGTGACGTAGGGCTCGTCGTTCAGCCATTCGCCCTCCTCAATGTGTGCGTAGGTAGGCTCCGCGCCATCAAACAGGGCAAATACCCCGTGTATGCCGGTCTCATCGTATATCACCTTGCAGACCTTTTTTTGAAGGTCGGACCGGATCAGGTCCGCGCTCGGATAAGAGCGACCCCATTGGGTGGGATTGCCCGACCGGATCATGTAGTCCTGCGCGTATTCGTATATCCTTTGGATCTCTTCGAAATCAGCATCCGCTGCATTTCGCAGGCTGAGCATATAGTTTCCTCCACTTTCATTCGTTTTTCGGGCTTCTCCGCGTCAACCCAGCTTATCGCCGTTTTGGACCTTCTTGTCCGGTGTGACCAGCACGACGCCGCCCTCGCTGTATGTGCCGAGGACAAGGACCTCCGACACGAATATCCAGTTTCATGAAATCATCAAATGCTGCCATGCAGAGCACATCCTTTCCTTGCCCGATTCCTTGCGCTCAGCATATCACAGCTCCGGACGGTTGGCAATGGGGCGCGGCAGCCTTTTTGAAAAGAATACGCGCCTGCGCGAAAGACCTAACCTTTGGTTAATGGTTTTCCGTTTTCATCCACCGTACAATGAAGGTACGGTGGAGCTTTTATCCCCCGATACGCTGAAAAAAGGAGGACGCACGCTTGAACCGGAGATACCTGTCAGCCGTTGAACCGCTGCCGGACCACATTCTGCAGGTCGATTTCGTATCCGGCAGCCGCCTGCTTCTGGACATGAAGCCGTATCTCGACAAGACCCGCTTCCGCTCCCTTTCCGACCCGCGGGTATGGAGCAGCGCCGTGACCAACGGCATCTTCGTCCGCTTCGGAAGCGTGGAGCTAAGCCACGACGAGCTCCTTTCCATGGCGGAGCAGGAGCATTGAAGCAAACGATCTGGATCAAAAAAGGAGAGAAAAACGATGAAGAATCGAAAAAGCTATTATTCCCTGCTGCTGGCGCTGGCGCTGTGCCTGTGCCTGACCGCCTGCGGCGGCAGCGGCGATACCATCGACGACGGCGGCGAGGACTACAGCGGCAATGAGGTCAACACCCCGGATTCCTTTGAGGGGATGGTCAAGGACTCCGAGCTGGCGACGAACTATGCCATGTACTGGGGCACCTGGGTCGACGCGGACAACAACAGCGAGCTGATCGTGGCGATGGCCGACAGCGGAGACGAGGTCCGCTTTGATCTGTATCAGGACGGGAGCATAGAGGCAAGCGGCTTTGTCCAGTTCTCGCAGGAGTACAGCGGCGATTATTTCTACAACGAGTTCGACGGCTGGGCCCACCACTGCTGGCTGGCCGACGACGGCACGCTGCAGATCGAAGGCTTCGGCGGCTTTGAGAAGGACGCCTCCGCCGGCGACATGGATGCGTCGGACACGGGCGCTGCCGACGATGTTTCCGCGCTGGCGGGCATGTGGTATATGGACGGCGACGTGAATGCCGC
>CAJMLC010000065.1 GCA_905214155.1 uncultured bacterium
ATACGTCTGCAAGGACGGCCCGGTGTTCCGCTTCGATCAGCTCGACGAGCTGCCCGACGAGTATTAAGGAGAAAGACAATGGAACAAATGGTAACTGTTTTCCTGTTCGGCAAAAAATATGAGGTGCCGGCGAGCCTGACCATCATGGAGGCCATGGAGTATTCCGGCTATCAGCTGGTGCGCGGCTGCGGCTGCCGCAACGGCTTCTGCGGCGCATGCGCCACCATCTACCGCATCAAGGGCGACCGTGAGCTGCATGCCTGTCTCGCGTGCTCGACAAAGGTCGAGGACAACATGTACGTTGCGACGCTCCCGTTCTTCCCGCTGGTCAAGCAGGTCTACGACATCGAGCAGGTGAAGCCCACGCAGCAGATCATGATGCAGCTCTATCCCGAGATCTATTCCTGCGTTGGCTGCAACGCCTGCACCAAGGCCTGTACGCAGGGCCTGAACGTCATGCAGTACATCGCCTACGCGCAGCGCGGCGAATATGAAAAGTGCGCGGAAGAGTCGTTCGACTGCGTCATGTGCGGCGTCTGCTCGTCGCGGTGTCCTGCGGGCATTTCGCATCCGCAGGTCGCGATGCTGGCCCGCCGCCTGAACGGCAAATATCTCGCCCCGCACTGCGAGCATCTCGACCAGCGCGTCAACGAGATCCACGAAGGCGTGTTTGAAAAGCTCATCGAAGACCTCATGGGCAAGCCCCTGAGCGAGATCCAGGAGCTTTACAACAACCGCGACATCGAAGCGTAAGGAGGCGAGCGGTATGTATCAGGACAAAGCATTGCAGGAATCCATCAAGAAGGTAGAGGCCGCCCGCGCGGAAAACGTCAAGCTCAATCCCCGCCGCATGACGGCGGAGGAGAAGGACGTTCTGCTCAAGACCTTCCACCCCGACTATCGCGACAACCAGTTCACCACGCTCCACATCGGCGCGAACAAGGGCGAAAAGGTCCCGCTGGAGCTGTGTGCCCTGCTCGAGGGCCAGTCCCGCCTTGCGGGCCGCGACATCGACCTGACGAAGCCCGACTATGAAGCCGACGTGCTCATCATCGGCGGCGGCGGCGCGGGCTGCTCCGCGGCCATCGAGGCCGACAACGCGGGCGCAAAGGTCCTGCTCGTGACGAAGCTCCGCATGGGTGACGCGAACACGATGATGGCCGAGGGCGGCATCCAGGCCGCGGACAAGCCGAATGACTCGCCCGCGCAGCACTTCCTCGACGCCTACGGCGGCGGCCATTTTGCCGCGCAGAAGGATCTGCTCTATAAGCTCGTCACCGAGGCCCCGGAGGCCATCCAGTGGCTCTCAAACCTCGGCGTGGAATTTGACAAGGCGCCGGACGGCACGATGATCACGACGCACGGCGGCGGCACATCCCGCAAGCGGATGCACGCGGCCAAGGACTATTCCGGCGCGGAGATCATGCGCACGCTGCGCGACGAAGTCTTGAATCGCGGCATCGAGGTCGTCGACTTCACGTCCGCCATCGAGCTGATTAAGGATGAAAACGGCCATTGCGCCGGCGCGGTCCTGCTGAACATGGAGACGAAGGAGCTGATGGTCGCGAAGGCGAAGGTCGTCATTCTGGCGACCGGCGGCGCGGGACGGCTCCACTATCAGGGCTTCCCCACCTCGAACCACTACGGCGCGACCGCCGACGGACTCGTCCTCGGCTACCGCGCGGGCGCGAAGCTCCTCTATCAGGACACGCTCCAGTACCATCCGACCGGCGCGGCCTTCCCCGCGCAGATCTACGGCGCACTTGTCACCGAAAAGGTCCGCTCCGTCGGCGCTATGCTCATCAACGCCGAGGGCGAGGCATTCATGAACCCGCTCGAGACGCGCGACGTCGCCGCGGCGTCCATCATCCGCGAGTGCTCCGAGCGCCACAAGGGCGTCAAGACCCCGCTCGGCGACGCGGTCTGGCTGGACACGCCGATGATCGAGATCAAGGGCGGCCCCGGCACGATCGAAAAGCGCATCCCCGCGATGATGCGCATGTTCGGCAAGCACGGCATCGACATCCGCAAGGAGCCGATCCTCGTCTATCCGACGCTGCACTATCAGAACGGCGGATTGCACATCACGCCGGACGGCATGACGGACGTTGAGAATCTGTTCGCCGCGGGCGAAGTCGTCGGCGGTATCCACGGGCGCAACCGCCTGATGGGCAACAGCCTGCTCGACATCATCGTTTTCGGCCGCAACGCGGGCAAGTCCGCCGCCGCCAAGGCGAAGAACGTCACCGTCGGCGCGCTGACGCTTGACCACGTCGCCGCGTTCGAGGCCGAGCGCAAGGCCGCAGGCATCGACAGCGATATGCCGTCGCCGCGTCTGCTCCCCGACTATACGAGAAAGACCGAGACTCTTTAATTTCCCTGCTGCAAAGACCAATGCCGCGCGATCTGCGACCAACAAAGCCGGTCGCGCAGCATTTCTATACCCATTTTTCATCATTTTTGATCAAAAGAGCGTCACTCAAAGACATGCGTGCGCCAATTTTGGACATTTACGCTTTCACAATGTGAGGAGAGAAAGAAGAAATGGATTTTATCAACAGCCTGTTTGGCATGGGCACGACGTCGGTCGTGCTGCTCGGCGCGTTTTTCATCGCGTTCATCGGCTATGCGCTCGGCAGCATCCAGGTCAAGGGCGTCAGCCTCGGCACGGCGGGCGTGTTCCTGATGGCGCTGCTCTGCGGCTATCTGTTCACACAGTCCGGCCTGCAAAATATCCCCATCCTGTCGAAGTTCTACATCGAAGGCAGCGCATCCAGTGCCGTCACGAGCTATAAATTCATCGAAAGCGTCGGCCTTGTCCTGTTTGTCACGGGCGTCGGCTTCATCGCCGGGCCGAACTTCTTCCACAACCTGAAGAAAAACGCGAAGTCCTATGTGCCGCTCGGTGCGATCATCATCCTGATCGGCGCGGTCTGCACGGTCATCTTTGCGCTCATCCCCGGCATCGGCTCCGACTATTCCACCGGGATCCTCTCCGGCGCTCTCACGTCCACGCCCGCGTTCTCCGCGGCGAAGGCGGTCGCCAAGCAGGAGGGCATGGTGGCCCTCGGCCACGCCGTGGCCTATCCGTTCGGCGTCATCGGCGTCGTGCTCTTCGTGCAGATCGTGCCGAAGCTCCTGCATGCCGACATGGCGGCGGAGCGCCAGCTTATTCAGGGCGGCGACGAGGAATACGCCCCGAAGGAGATCAAGCACTATCTCACCGAGTTTGACGAGTTCGGCTTCGCGGCCTTCGGCCTCGCCATCCTGCTCGGCATCCTGCTCGGCTCTATCAAGATCCCGCTGACCAGCGCGGGCTTTGACGGTGCCTGCTTCTCCCTCGGCAACACGGGCGGTCCGCTGATCGTCGCGCTCATCCTCGGCCACTTCGGCCACATGGGCCGCATCAACCTCCGCATCCCGTCTTCCACGCTCAAGGTCTTCCGCGAGCTCGGGCTGATGCTCTTCCTCATCGGCGCAGGCGTCGAGGGCGGCGTGGAGCTGGTGGCGCAGGTGCAGGCGTCGGAATACGGCGCGATGCTTGTTGTCTACGGCTTCATCGCGGGCGTCATCATGACGACGCTGCCGCTGATCGTCGGCTTCCTGCTGGCCAAGCGTGCGTTCAAGCTGCAGCTGCTGAACAACCTCGGCTCGCTGACCGGCGGCATGACCTCCACGCCGGCGCTCGGCACGCTCGTGGCCGTGTCCGGCACGGACGACGTCGCCGCGGCCTACGCCGCGACCTATCCGATCGCGCTGGTGCTGATTGTGCTGGCGTCCAACCTCATCGGCACGTTCATTCCATAACCAAACCAAACGCCGTCCCGCATGGGACGGCGTTTTTGATGGGCGGAAAGATGCTGCTTGCATCCCGTGCCATCTCCTGCTAGAATGGGAGAAAAGGAGGCGGGCGGATGAAGCAGACGACGCTTTGCTATCTCGAACAGGACGGGTGCTATCTGATGCTGCACCGCGTCCGCAAGTCACACGACGAGAATCACGACAAGTGGATCGGCGTGGGCGGAAAATTTGAAGACCGTGAGAGCCCGGAGGACTGCGCACGGCGCGAGGTGCTCGAGGAGACGGGGCTGACGCTGACGGACTGGCGCTACTGCGGGCTCATCACGTTCGTCTCCGACCAGTGGGAGACCGAGTATATGCATCTGTTCCACGCGACGGGCTTCACCGGCACGCTGCGCGAGTGCGATGAGGGCGTGCTCGAATGGGTGCCGGTCGGGCAAGTCAACGCGCTGCCAGCGTGGGAGGGCGACAAAATTTTTCTTGCCCTGATGCAGCAGAACAGGCCGTTTTTCTCGCTGAAGCTCGTCTACGAGGGCGAACATCTGGCCGAGGCCGTTTTGGACGGAGAAAGGATCCGATGATGGAGCATTTACTGATCAGCGCGTGTCTGCTCGGTGCGCAGTGCCGCTACGACGGACAGAGCAAGCCGGTATTGGAGATGGTGGCACTTTCAGAGCAATTTGACCTCGTGCCGCTCTGCCCGGAGCAGCTCGGCGGTCTGCCGACGCCGCGCACCCCCGCCGAGCGCATCGGAGACCGCGTTATAACGAAAGACGGACGGGATGTCACAGCGGAATACCGCCGCGGCGCGGAGCAGGCACTGCATCTGGCGCGTCTGTGCGGCTGCCGGATCGTGCTTTTGAAGGAGCGCAGCCCCAGCTGCGGCTCCGGCACGATCTACGACGGGACGTTCTCCGGCGGCCTGACCGCGGGCGACGGCGTCACAGCGGTGCTCCTGCGGGAGAACGGCATCGCGGTCTATGGCGAGAGCGAGATCGAGCGCCTGCTCGAAGAGCACGGACAAGGTAACCGCTGATCCAATCGTCTGCGGTGATCAACGGATCTTTTGCTCCAACTGTGCAGTTTGAAAAACTTGAAATATTGCGCAGCTGCCCACGACGAAGGAGCCTTACGGATGCGGCATGCCCCTTGCGGGTACATACAGGATTCCTGCGTCTTTCAAACTTTCATTTGTGCCCAAATCTCTCGCCGATAACGCTTGCCGATTGAATCATCGGTTACCAGAGCAGAGATCTGGGGATGCTGTGAGCGTGCAGAAAGTGAAAAAACTCTAGAAATTGGGAGAAAATCAAGATAGATCCACTCGAGGCTGAATACAGAAAATGAAAGTAGATGTGCATAAACGATGAAAACCGCCGGTGAAAACTGGCGGTTTTCGCTTTTACATCAAGTTAATTGAAACTTTTTGCGCATGCTTAGAGAGAAAAATGAGTCAAAGACCATGCAGCAGAGAGTCCAGTGCAAAATTGGTCAGAAGATCTTTGCCTGGGCCATTCAGACAGAGGGCGTTTTCCTTGTCGCATTGCAGAACAAGGCCCTTATTGACGGCAGAAATATAGTGGATGATGACCTCTGGTGTGTAGTTGGCCAAGAAGCCGGTCAGCTCAAATTTTCTCAAATATCTTACGGGAGTGTCAATCAGTTTACGGTTGATGGAGATGATGTGTGTCAATGTTTCTTCTGGAACTTCGCTGTTGCTGATATTATCCTTCAGGGACCAGAACATGTGCATGAAGTTCAGGTTGTTTTCAGTAAATTTGCTCAGCTCCATGGCGTGAACGTATATTACGTCACGGGCTGATGTGCACTTTTCAAGTGCGTGCAGTTCGATGCTATAGAGGGCCTCCAGCTTGTTTTCGAAAATGCTGGCCAGAAGAGAGGTCTTCGTTGGAAAGTAGTTATATACGGTACGCTTTGTATATTGCGCCTGTGCGGCAATTTCCTCCATGGTGACAGCGTCGAATGGCTTTTTGGAAAAGCATTTAATCCCAGCCGCTTCGATCTGTGCACGTGTCCTCTCTTTTCGTTCAGCTTGGGTCATGAAACCAGTCCTTTTGTGATCTGTAATCAAATATTTAACATGTAAATATATTTGTAACAAACAAACGGCGGATTTTCAAGAGTTCAGACGAAAAAATTTACAAAAATGAGATTTATCCGTTTTAACTAAAAATGCATGTCAGAAATTGCGTTTTTTGTCAGTTGACTACAAATGCACCTTGGTGTATTATCAATATGTTATTACACTCGAATGAAATAAGTTACTATAAGTAAAAATTACGGAGGATTTACGCATGATGACGATGACACAGAAAATTCTCGCCAAGCATGCGGGTATGGAGCAAGTGAAGCCAGGACAGCTGATCGAAGCAGATCTCGATCTGGTGATGTCCAGCGATGCGACATTTCCAATCTCACTGAGATATTTTCGCGCGGCGGGCTTCCATACAGTGTTTGATCCAGAGAAAATCGCTTTGGTGATGGACCACTTTACACCGAACAAGGACATCAAGGCTGCAGAAAATTGCCGCCTTTGCCGTGAATTTGCAAAGGAGCAGTGTATTGAGCACTTTTATGATGTGGGTCAGATGGGCGTGGAGCATGCACTGCTGCCGGAAAAGGGACTGGTCGCGCCGGGTGAGGTCGTGATCGGCGGAGACTCGCATACCTGTACGTATGGCGCGGTCGGCGCATTTTCCACAGGCGTGGGCAGTACGGATGTGTGTGTCGGCGCAGTGACGGGAAAGTCTTGGTTCAAGGTTCCGGCGGCGATCCGTTTTGAATTGGTCGGAAAAAAGCACGAACAGGTCAGCGGAAAGGATGTGATCTTATACATTCTGTCTCAGATCGGTGTATCAGGTGCGGCCTATCGATCGATGGAATTTGGAGGAGCGGGGCTTTCAGAGCTAAGCATCGATGATCGGTTTACCATGGCAAACATGGCAATCGAATGTGGTGCAAAGAATGGGATCTTCGAAGTGGACGAGATCACACGAGCTTATCGCGGATGTTGGTATTCTGGTTTTTGGACATATTGGCCTGACACCGCAGTTTGCCGCACAGATGGGCGGCTATAAAGCACAGGGAAAGAGCGCGGAGGCAGCGCAGAGACTCCTGGAAGAGGCGCTTCGTATTCAGGAGGCTGGCGCGTGCGCGATCCTTGTGGAAGGTGTGCCGGAAATCGTTGGTAAGCTGATCACGAACAAGCTGAGTATCCCGGTTCTTGGTATCGGCGCAGGCTCGTTTACGGATGGACAGCTGCTGATTTATGCAGACATGGTTGGATATTACGATAACTTTACACCGAAATTCGTGAAAAAATATGCAGAGGTCGGAAAGCTGCTGGAACAGGCGTTTACAGAATATGTTGCAGAGGTCCGTGCTGGTCAGTTCCCAATCGATGGTGTCCATACCTATAAGATCAGCGAAGAGGAACGAAATAAAATCGAAAATTTGCTATAATGCTGCGCACGAGCCCAGGAAATGACTGCTTTTCATAGCTGCGTAGGTGGCGTACTGCGCAGCACCCAAAGATCCTTCTCATCCATTCTAATCGGCTCAAAATAGGCGCAAAAAGGCGGGCCGGGGCTCGGGAGAGCCGCCGGTCCGCTGAATTTTTTTCTGCGATCCGTTGCTGCGCGAATCCGATGTACGGTTTGACCGCGGGTGCAGCCGCTGCGCTACATGGTGGGCTGGACGGAGGAATTATTTTTGCGGTATTCGGTGGGGGAACACTGCATGAACTTGCGGAAGACCTCGGAATAATAGCTCGAGCCGCTGAAGCCGACGCTGCCCGCGATCTCGGTGACGGAGAGGTCGCTGCTGCACAGGAGCGGGAGGCTCTTCTGGATGCGGTAGTGCAGCAGGAAATCGAACGGCGTCTGGTGCATGGAGGCCTTGAACAGACGACAGAATTCGCTCTTGCTCGTATGACAGGCCGCGGCCATCTCGTCGAGCGTGATGGGCTCGCCGCAATGTTCATAGATGAAGGAGAGCGCCTTTTTCACGCGCTGGATGAGCTTGCTCTCGCCCTGCGTGGAGGCGGTGGCGGCCTGCGCGGTGTACTGCTGGTAGATCAGCGACCAGATCGCGTTGAGGATGCTCTTGATGGTGAGCTCATAACAGACCTCGCGGCTGGTATAATGCTGCTTGAGCTGCGCGACCTGAAGGTCGATGTCCGGCTGAACAGCTCGGCGGCGAGCTGAAGTTCCGCAGCACCGAGATCGCCCCGAAGAACGACCGCGACATCTCCATCCTCGAGATGCTGCCCGAGATCTGAGCGGATCAGGACGTGTTCTGCAAAGACGTGATGCTGGCGACGCTGCGCGCCAACGGCGTCCACATGCACCCCGGCTGCCGCGTCGAGGGCATCGAAGCGGACGGCGTCCGCGCATACGACATGGCGGCGGAAAAAGAGATCTTCCTCCCGGCTGACACCGTGATCCTCGCGGGCGGCCTGCGGTCGAACGCGGAAGACGCCTTCCAGGATGCGGCCTATCCGGTTATCCGCGTGGGCGACGCGATCCGTGCGGGCAAGATCCATGCCGCAATTTACACAGCGTATTGTGCGGCACGCTCTTTGTAAATAAGACAGGCTCCATTCCGGCGGCTGGCCCTTGTTGTGACCTCTGAAACATCCCCTTCTCAGTTTACAGCCTTCCTCTACCTTCTAATTTTTTGCCCCTTGCCGCCGGAACGAAACATCAGATCAGCCCCCTCATCTGAGGGGGCTGATCTTTTATTACAATCCGGTAAAATCGTGATGGAACAGATTGACTTTCCTGCCAAGTTTGCGTATACTTAAAAACATGAAAATAGGTCAACTATACGCAGTTGAGGAGGGATGCGCAGAATGCTTCGAAAAAGAGCGGCGCTGCTGCTCGTCATAGCGATGGTGCTGGCGATGATGGCCCCTGTGATGGCGGCCGGGACGCCGACGGTAAAGATCGAGGCGCCGGAGAGTGTCCGCGCCGGCGAAACGTTCGAGGTCCGCGTCGTGATCGAGAACAATCCGGGATTGAATGCGGTGCAGTTCACGGTCGGTTACGACCAGAAAACGCTGCGTTGCGACGCGTGCAGCACCGGTTCCGTCCTGCGTGGAACGCTGAGCGCGACGAACGCGGACGGAAAGGACGGCGCGGTGCTGGCGGCGGCGAGCGTGAATCCCGCCGAGGACGACGGGACGCTTGGTGTGCTGAAGTTCACGGCGCTGGCCGACGGCGACCCGAAGCTGACGCTGCGGGACACGGTATTCGTCAATGCGGACTCCGACGAGATCGAAGTGACGGTCACGGCCACGGGGACGACGCCGGGGCAGACCGACGACAAGACCACGGACAAGCCCTTCACCGACACGGACGGCAGCTTTGCCGAGGACGCGATCCAGGAAGCGGCCGATCTGGGGCTGATCCTGGGATACAACGGCAAATACCGGCCAAACGACCGGATGACGCGCGGCGAATGCGTGACCATCCTGTACCGGGCGATGGGTTCGCCCAAGGTCGAACAGGCCGCGACGTTCACCGACCTGACGCACGACTATTACCGAGACGCGATCGCCTGGGCAGAGCAGACGGGCATGGTCAAGGGCGTAGGCAACGGGAAATTCAACCCCGGCGGCGAAGTGACGCGCGCACAGCTGGCGACCATCCTGTACCGGATGGCGGGCAGCGAGAGCGGGATGGAGCTGCTGCTGGCGGGGATCTATGACCGGACGTTCACCGACGCGGCCGACATCCCGGCCTACGCGCGGGCGGCGGTCTATTGGGCAGTGTATCACGAGATCTGGTGCGGGACGGACAGTCTCGAGACCGGGACGACGCTGGCCCCGCGGGAGCCCGCGACACGGGCGCAGATCGCCGTGATGATCACGCGGTATCTGGAACAGTTCTCCGTAAAATGATCGGAAAATCGAGCTTTCCCCCATGGGGGAAAGTCGTTTCTGTGGAACAGAAACGAAGGGGGATGACAATCCCTCAGTCAGCTTCGCTGACAAATGCCTGCGGGCATTCCGGGGCGCGGCTCTGATATGCCACCGGCATATCATT
>CAJMLC010000066.1 GCA_905214155.1 uncultured bacterium
TCGGCTCGCGTGGTTCGGTCGGCTCGTCGATCGTGGCGTTCATGTCCGGCATCACGGAGGTCAACTCCTTCGCGCCGCACTATCGCTGTCCGCAGTGCAAGTATACGACCTTCGACGTCCCGGACGACTGCGCCTGCGGCGCCGACCTGCCGGACGCGGTCTGCCCGGAGTGCGGCGCGCAGCTGGAAAAGGACGGCTTCAACATTCCGTTCGAGACGTTCCTCGGCTTCGGCGGCGACAAGGTCCCGGACATCGACCTGAACTTCTCCGGCGAATATCAGGCCAAGGCGCACGCCTACTGCGTGGAGATGTTCGGCAAGACGCACGTCTTCCGCGCGGGCACGATCGGCACGGTCGCGGAAAAGACGGCCTACGGCTACGTCAAAAAATACCTTGCCGAGCGCGAGAAGACCGTCTCCAAAGCGGAAGAAAACCGCCTCGCCGCAGGCTGCGTCGACGTCAAGCGCACCACCGGTCAGCATCCGGGCGGCCTCGTCGTCATCCCGCAGGAAAACGAGATCTGGGATTTCTGCCCCGTGCAGCACCCGGCGGACGACAAGGATTCCGAGTGGATCACGACCCATTTTGAATACCACTCGATGGAAGAAAATCTTCTCAAGCTCGACATGCTGGGCCACGATGACCCGACGATGATCCGCATGCTGGAGGATCTGACCGGCGTCGACGCGCAGAAGATCCCGCTCGACGACAAGGACACGATGTCCATCTTCATCTCGAGCAAGATCCTCGGCTTTGAGGACGACCCGATCCTCGGCCCGGTCGGCACGTGCGCGATCCCGGAGTTCGGCACGAGCTTCACGCGCGGGATGCTCCTTGAGACGCAGCCGACGAAATTTGATACCCTCATCCGCCTCTCCGGCTTCTCACACGGCACGGACGTCTGGCTCGGCAACGCGCGCGACCTCATTTTGTCCAAGACCGCCAGCGTCAACGACGCCATCGGCTGCCGCGACGACATCATGCTCTATCTCATCAAGTGCGGCATGCCGGAAAAGCGGTCGTTCAAGATCATGGAGGCCGTCCGAAAGGGCCGCGGTCTGCCGGACGGGGCCGAAGAGGAGATGAAGGCCGCCGGCGTGCCGGACTGGTACATCGGCAGCTGCAAGAAGATCAAATACCTCTTCCCGAAGGCGCACGCGACGGCCTACGTCATGATGGCGTTCCGCATTGCGTGGTTCAAGGTGCACGAGCCGCTGGCCTTCTACGCCGCATATTTCTACCGGCGCAGCCAGAAGGGCGGCTTCGACGCGGCGATGATGTGCCACGGCATCGACCTCGTCAAGCAGAAGATTCAGGAGATCAAGGCCGACGAGGATTCGAGCGCCAAGGATGAAGACCTCTTCACCACGCTCGAGGTCTGCTATGAATACTATCTGCGCGGCTTCGACTTTGCGCCGATTGACCTCTACAAATCACACGCGACAAAGTTCGTCATCGAGGACGGCAAGCTCCTGCCGCCGTTTGTCGCTGTCTCCGGCCTCGGCGAGAGCGCCGCGTGGGACATCATGGACGGCCGCGAGGGCAAGACGTTCCTCTCGATTGAGGAATTCTCGATGGCCTGCCCGAAAGTCTCAAAGTCCCACATTGAAGACCTCAAGGCCGCAGGCGCCTTCGGCGACCTGCCGGAAAATAACCAGATGACCCTGTTCTGAAAGACGGCCCCGATGGGGCCGTCTTTTTCTTTCCCCCCGCCGCCGCGGAAAAGCCCCCCTCTTCGTAGAGGGGGGGAGATCGCCGGAGGCGATCAGGGGGAGAATTGTTTTTCAAACTCCCCCAGTCATGCTTCGCATGACTGCCCCCTCTTCGTAGAGGGGGCCTTTGGACAGAGCAGCGCCTCACCCTTGCGTAGAAACCTCCCATCCAATTCTGAACCAGAAATTCAGAATTGCCTGCCTTGACAAACGTGGCGCCTTCTGCTATAACTGTATTACCACAGTTGATACAGTTCGGAGGGATGCGGATGCTACAGCTGAATTATCGCGACCCGCGGCCGATCTATGAGCAGGTCAAATCAGAGTTCCGGCGGCTGATCCTGTCGGGCGCGCTGCCGCGCGGCGAAAAGCTGCCCAGCGTGCGGGAGCTGGCCGGGTCGCTCGCCATCAACCCCAACACCATCCAGCGCGCCTATCGCGAGCTGGAGACCGAGGGCTGCATTATCTCCATGCCGGGCAAGGGCTCGTTCGTGGCCGACGCGGCAGACATCGCCCGCCAGAAGCATCAGGCCGCCGAGCAGGCGCTGCGCCAAGCCCTGGCCGATCTGCGGGCGCTTGGCTGTTCGGCAGAGGAGTTGGATGCGCTCTATGCGCAAATGAGAGAGGAGTTGGAGCCATGATCCAGGTACAGAATATCACCAAATCGTTCGACGGCTTCCGCGCGCTGGACGATTTAAGCTTCACCGTGCCGCACGGCGCGGTCTACGGCCTCGTCGGGCCGAACGGCGCGGGCAAATCCACGGTCCTGCGCTGCATCACGGGCATTTACCGGCCGGACACCGGTCTGGTCTCGGTCGGCGGTCTGCCGGTCTGGGAGAATCCGGCGGTCAAACGCCGGATGGCCTTTATCCCGGACGATCTCTCCGCCCACGCGGGCGACTCGATCCGCGAGATGGCGGGTCTGATGCGGAAGCTCTATCCCCGCTTCGACCTCAGCCGCTACGGACAGCTGCGCGAGGTCTTCCAGCTCGACGAGAAAAAGCCGCTGCGCCGCTTCTCCAAGGGCATGCAGAAGCAGGCGGCCTTCTGGCTGGCCATCTGCGCGAAGCCCGATTATCTGATCCTCGACGAGCCGGTCGACGGCCTCGACCCCGTGATGCGCCGCCAGATCTGGAGCATCATTCTCGAGGACGTCGCCGCGCATGAGACAACGGTGCTCGTCTCGTCGCACAACCTGCGCGAGCTTGAGGACGTTTGCGATCACGTCGGCGTCATGCACCACGGAAAGCTCCTGCTGGAACGGAGCCTCTCCGACCTGCAGGACAACATGGTCAAGGTGCAGCTCGTCACGGAGTATCCGATCCCGGCGGCGCTGGACGTCGTGCACAGCGAGCAGGTCGGGCGCATCCAGACGCTCATTGTCCGCGGCAATCAGGACACCGTGCAGGAGCTGCTGGCGCAGTGCCACCCGATGCTCTGCGATCTGCTGCCGCTGAGTCTGGAGGAAATTTTCATCTACGAGCTGGGAGGTGTCGACTATGACGTCAAAAACATCGTACTTTGAGCCGGCGCTCTTTCTGCGCGGCCTGAAAAAGACCTTTCCGGTCTGGCTGGCCTATGTGGTGCTGTGGGTTTTGTTCCTGCCGCTGAGCATTCTCAACCGGGCGCAGTGGGACCCGAAGGCAGCCGACATCCGTGAGCTCATCCTCTCCGGGGCCATCGCCTCGGTCATCACGACCGCCGTCCTCGCCCTTGCGCTGGCATGGGTGCTCTTCCGGTTCCTCTTCCGGACGACCACGGCCTACGACATCGCAGCCCTCCCCGTCCGGCGCGAGAGTTTGTTTCTCACGAATCTGCTCTGCGGCCTCGCCATCGCGCTCGGCACGCACCTGCTCATCGCGCTCATCACCTACGGCGCAAGCGCGCTGATTGGTCTCCCGAATTTCGGCGCGTGCCTGCAGCTTGTGGCCGCGGCGATGCTGGCCTTCCTCGGCTTTTTCGGCTTTGCGGTGCTGCTCTGCATCATCGTGGGCAACGCCGTTGCCATGCCGCTCATCTATATCGTGCTGAACTTCACGGTCTGTGTCGTTGTCCAGATCAGCACACAGCTGCTCAGCAACTTTGTCTACGGCCTCGGCAGTGTCTCTGACACCGTGCTCTCCCTCTCCCTGATTCTCTCGCCGATTCTGCTCGTCTTCAGCGGAAATATCCAGGTCATCTGGGGCTGGAATGCGGATTACACGGATAAAGTCCGCGTCGACCTCGGCGGCTTCCCGTATTTCTACATTTTCGCCGCAATGGGCCTCGTCTGCGCGGTGTTGGCCTTCTTCCTGTTCCGCAGACGCGAGATGGAGCGCAGCGGCGACGTTGTCGCCATCCGGTGGCTTCGGCCCGTGTTTTTGTGCCTGTTCTCCCTCGGCTGCGCGCTCGTCATTGGCTATCTGCTCGCGATGTTCGTCAGCAACGCCGACTATAACTTCCCGCTGATGTTGGCGCTGCAGCTGGCCGGCGCGTTCCTCGGCTACTTCGCCGCGCAGATGATGCTGCAAAAGACCGCCCGCGTCTTCGCCAGCAAGCGTGCCTGGATCGGCTTCGCCGTGCTCTGCCTCGTGCTGGCCGGCACATTCTCTGCCGCCCGCTTCGGCTTCTTCGGCTACAGTCAAAAAGTCCCCGACCCCAGAAGTGTCAGCTCCGTCTCGCTGCGCGGGACGCGCGTCACCGAGAAAGACGACATCGAGGCCGTTGTGGCCCTGCATCAGGAGATCGTCGACCAACAGGAGACGCAGCTGGCCCTGCTCCAGAGTGAGCCCTATGACAACTGCTACGTCACCTTCGACTATGAGATGCAGAACGGCAGGACGCTTCGCCGCAGCTTCACCATCAACGGCACCTGCGAACTGGCCCGGAAGTTCGACACGCTCTACAACAGCCCCGGCTTCCTCCTCTCACGCGAGGTCATCCCCGGTGAGCTGAAGCAGAGCGATTTCGCCGGCGGCGCCATCCAGGGCTACGACAAGAACAACGAACCATATTACTATAATCTCAGCTCAAAGGAGGCCTACGAGCTCTACACCACCTGCATTCTGCCGGATCTGGGCGATTCCTCGATGGGCGTGCGGCACTATGTCAACTTCCCGACGATGGAGACTGCCGAATACAGCTGGGTCGACATCTCTGTCGAGCTGGATATGTCCGATTCCTGGGTCCCGAGCGATCTGCGCGCGAGCCGTATAGAGGAAACCTACTCGCTCAACTATTATTACGATCTCACGCCGGACGCTGCGCGCTCCCTCGCCTATGCCGACGCACACGGCTTCCTCGTGCCCTGAGCGCGGCAGCACGAAAAATCCGCCGCTTGACAAAGCGGCGGATTGGGGGTATCATAGAAGCAGAAAGGGACGCCGCAGTCGTCGGTCAGTCCCAGTTGGGCAACATAATTGCTGGCCGTTCGGGGGCTACCGAGCGGTCAGCGCACTTTTATGGTGCATAAGTACAGCACAAGTGCTGTCAAAAGTAAAAAACGTAGTACTCTGTACCAAGTCTTTCGCCCCATCCGCACCACCTCCCTTCACGGGAAGTGACTGACCGATCGATCTGCGACGCCCCTCCCTGCCCGGGTGGGGCGCTTTTATCATAGCATACCTGCCCAATTCTGTCAAATTACTCCTATACAAGATTTGGATTGACATTCTCCGCAGATTTGTTATACTGAATATATGTTCTAAAATATTGCAGAAAGGACCGGTGGCCCCATGAAAAAGCTCTGCGCCCTTTTGTTGCTCTGTGCGCTGCTGCTTGCGGCGGCGATGCCCGTCTGCGCGGCGGAGGATGTCACGGAATACCGCATCGACGAGATCGGTCTGACCGTCGAGATCCCGAATGAGTTCACCGTATTTACGCGCGAAATGGACGAAAACGATCCGGCGCTGCCCAAATATGGATTCACAAAAGACTATGTGCTTTCCTCTTTTCAAGAGGACAATATCTACTTGAGTGCGTTCAATGAATCCGGAGGTCGTGACGTAATTATCCGTGCATTCGAAAATAATTACTATATTTCTACCGAAGATGAAGATGATCTGCTTTGGTGGGAGCGGTTTTATACGGAAAATGTCCCCGGCTACACAATGCTGAACAGCGCATTATATTCTGCCCCACAGAGAAATTGGTGTTGTTTTCACTACACGATCACCAATGACGACCAGACACAGGATCACGCCATCAGTTTGGTATATGCCACAGAAACGTCTATCTATACGTTCCTGTACTATTCCGTTGGCGCTCCGCTCCCGGAGGGCAGCGCCGAACTCATCCGTTCCATCGTCGACAGCGCCGTCTTCGACGAGGACGCCGAGCCGGAGTGGACAGCGCGCACCGGCCCGTTCACCTACGAAAACGAGGACTTCAAGTGCTCGTTCCGCGTGGCGAGCAACTGGGTACAGTATCTGGACGACACGATGGAAGCGGACGAAGCCTATTTTTACTCGCCGGACGACGAGATGCGCTATTTCACGCTCGACATATATGACTACTGGGCGAGCCTGAGCGAGGACGAACAGGACGCCATCGACCCCGCCGTGATCGACACGCAGTATTTCCTCCCGAACGACCTTGCGGACCTGTTCGGCTATCCGTCCGGCTCCTTCTCCCGCATCCGCTATGGCGACGCGCTCTACTTCACGGGCAGCGACGTGTACGATCAGGATCCGGACTACGATCCGTTTGCCTACACCTTTTTCATCACCATCCACGATGGTTATATCTACTGGTTCGAGTTTGAGGGCACCACCGACGACGCCCAGTTTGCCGACGTCGAGCAGATGCTCTCCTCGCTGACCTTTCTGTCCGCCGCGCCCGCAGCCCAAACCCCCGCGGCCCCGGTCTCCGCGCAAGAGCCAGAGGCCGAACCGGAGGCAGAGCCCGCTCCCGTCCTGCCGGAGCCCGCGCTGGTCATCCCTTCCAGCCTCTACTGGGCCATCGGGTTCGCGCTGGCCGCGATCCTGGCCATCGTTCTGGTGCATGTCCTCCGTCGTCAGGATCACACCGACCCCGATTCGCCGCGCTCCGTCCGCGATGCCGAGCAGCGCGACCTCGACCGCCGCGACACCGAGCACCGTTCCCAGCCCCGCAGCGGCCCTGATCTGGATTAAAAAACAGGCTCCCACCGAAGCGGGGAGCCTTGTGCGAAAGCTGCAATTTATCGATTTTTTCGGATCAGTTCATACCATGCTGCCTTGACAGCGTTGTAATTTCGGAACATTGGACGTAACTCTGCATCATAAATACCAGCATGAATTCTCCCCCCAATGTACGCAAACAGTTCTTCATAAAACGCATCCATTTGTCTATCATCCGTTACATCCACCTCTCCTTTCAAGTATGTAGATGCAATCGGCTTTTGGAAATTGAGAAATTCCTCACTCGTAAAAATCAAATTATCCTTTAACACATCAATAAATTTTTCTCGATAATTATCATCATTCCAGCAGTGGAATGCCTCATGTCCCGCTACTTCTCTTGGATTTATAGTGGCATCTTTGTTTATTACAATCTTAGAATGGCCTAGCGTTGCTGCTTCAGGAATCGTTTTACAGCGTGTAATCCCATCGATATTCCACAATACTTCCCCATCAATAAAAGCAGTATCCAAGCCTAGTTCTCTGAATTCCCTCTGTGTTTCATAATAATATCTAATTGCCGCGCTATCTCCCCATCGAATATCTCCAGTTCGTCGGAATCCGTATGTGACCTTTTCTCCTTCATACGTTGTATAGCCTTCCGCATTTGCTCTTCGGATAAATATATCTTTTGATTCTTCTCTTGCTCTGCCACTTTTCAGTTCCTCCTTCAGTTCATCGCTGTAGTTTTCTCTGATTTCTTGCATTATATCATAATTGAACCCTTTTTCAAATGCCTCGTCAAATGCTTTTTCGGCCTTTGACACCCCATTTTTTCCCGCATTCTGCTTGATTTCTGCCAAATCAATCGCTGTCAGGATCGCATCCCTCGCGCCCACGCCGCGCTCTTGCAGCGCACCGGCAATGGCCACGATGTCCTGATTTCTTACCTCGATGGGACTCGTGACCGGCGCGCCGCCATGCGGCGACATATAAGAATCATTCGTTCTCGGAAGCAGCCATGCCGCTCCGTTTCCCGCCGGAAGGAGCGACGCATTCTGTCCACCGGGCAACTGCGGTTGCGGCGTGATTGGAACTGGGAGGTTATTCCCTTCCACATCGTTTCTGCGGTATCTGCCGTTCCCTCCCCTGCTTCCGAACGCCTGTCCCAGTAAACTGCCGACACTTCCTAACGCCCACGCAGTCAGTGTATCGCGATTCCATGTGTTCGGATCAAATCGATAGCTTTCCGGGTAGGTAACTGCATCCGACACCTCGCCCATCCCACGTTCGCCATTCACATATCCGGCCGTTGCCACACCGTCTATAAACGCCCTCGCAAACGGATTATTCTGCAAGCCATGCTCCAGCAGATCTTCTTCCCCAGAGATTTTGAGAGCATTTCCAAGCAGCGTACCAGCAGCCGTGCCGCTTGCGCTGAGCGTCCCCGCCCGGTGCTGCTGATCCAGCGTCTTTCCGTTTGCGTAAGCCCGCATCGTGGCCGCGCCGTATTGATTTCCCATCCGGTACAGGAGTGCTGCCTCCGGACCCAGCGTCTTGTCGATCACAGAATTGATCAGCAGCTCCGTTCCGTTCGCCACGAAATCAGCCCACTTTTGCCCCCGCGCACCGCGTCCATTTGCAGCCTGATCGACAATGTTCTGGCCCTTCAAATATGTATCCTGCGCCAGATCGCGCGTGGCCTCCCCAGCCTGTTTCTGGTATTGGTCAACCTTTTGGAAAATTCCCGCTCGCTGTCCCGCCTCGTTCAGGATCCGCTTCTGATTTTCCAGTGCTGCCCATGAATATGTTCCCGGCTTGTCCTTATTTTCATCGAGCATGGAATAATACGTGCGCAGCTCTGACTGATATTGTTCCTGATACCAGCTGCTCTGTTCCGCATTCATCTGGCTCCGCGCCGGCTGCCAGCGCTGATATTGTGTCCCCCAGACGTCCATCTGCGTCCCGAGTGACCGCGTTGCACCGCCTACCGCCGCCTGACCGGTGCTTTCCCAAAAACTTGGTATATCAATACTCCCTGAACGCCCCGAGCCGCCGCCATCCGGTCCATATCCCGTCACATCTTTCAAATTCGAAAAATCTGGCAGAACTTTCTTGGTTCCTCCTCAAACGTCCTTATCGTTTTTGGCTTCCACACTTCTTCCGGCACTCTCGCCTCAACCTCTGCCCGGATCTGCCGTTCCAGCGGCTTTGGCGTTTCCACCAAGTCCAGCCCCGGCATCCCGCGCAGCCGCTTGCGCCCTTCCTCCGCCGCCGCGGCGGCCATCTCCTGCTTGAGCTTCAGCGCTTTTGCTTTCGCCTCAAAGCGCGGCTCCGCCGTGTAAATCCCTTCTACCTGCAATTCCATCCCTCCTTACGAAGTGAGGCCCCTCCGTAATGCGGAGAGGCCCCATTTTTTATCTCCCGAGCAGCGATCTCGCCTGTGCCTGCGTCAGTCCCATCGCCGCCAGCTGCTCACTGTTCGGCATCACGCCCGCAAATGTACCCGAATAAATTGAAAAAAGCTCCCCACCGAAGTGGGGAGCCAATTCCGATTATTTTTTTACTCGCAGCAGCGCGTCAAAGCGCTCCAAATCAATATCCGACTGCACATATAAAGCCCCAGTCAGTTCGTCATTTTTTACCATGATCTTGCCCAGTGGATGGAGATAAATCTGGATCAACGTGTCGTCAAATGTTTTTAACAGTTCCTGCTTTCTGAGTCCATGGATCTGCCGCTCTATTTTCCTGCACTGCTCGTAAAACAGCTTCTCACTTACATCCGGATAAACCGTATAATCGTACATCTAACATCCTCCTTTATTTTAATCATACTTTCTTATTTGCGGACGCTCTTGTTTTAGTTGCTGTCTTAAAAATGTCCCTGATTGCTTCATCCCTTGTCAAACCTTTTCGCGTCATTTTATCCAGTATTCTATCTTCAAAACTCATATTTGGGTCGCTAATGTCTAGCTGCCGACGCAGTTCCTGATCAAACATCAAGTCTCTCGTCCACGTTCGGTTTTGATTCCGAAGCTCGCAGGCCAGCATTGCCTGTTCCTCAATG
>CAJMLC010000067.1 GCA_905214155.1 uncultured bacterium
CAAGATGTCCAAGTCCCTCGGCAACGTCGTCAACCCCGACGATGTCGTCAAGGCGTACGGCGCGGACACGATGCGCCTTTATATCATGTTCATCGGCGACTTTGAAAAGGTTGCCACCTGGTCGGATGAGGCCGTCAAGGGCTGCAAGCGCTTCCTCGATCGTGTCTGGAACCTCGCCGACCTCGTGACGGACGAGGAGGGTGTGTCTGAAAAGAACGCGCCGATTATCCACAAGACCATCAAGAAGGTCACAGATGACATCGACACGCTGAAGATGAACACGGCCCTGGCCGCGCAGATGACGATGGTCAACGAGCTCTATTCCAACGGCCTTTCCCGCGGCGACTTTGAGGCGCTGCTTTTGATGCTCTCTCCGTTCGCACCGCACATGGTCGAGGAACTCTGGGAGCAGAAGGGCTACGCCGCGAAGTATGGCAAGATGGCGATGCAGATGCCATGGCCCGAGTATGACGAGAGCAAGACCGTTGCCTCGCACGTCGAGATGGCCGTGCAGGTGCTCGGCAAGCTGCGCGGTACGATCAATGTCCCGGTCGACAGTGACCAGGAGACCGTCGTGGCCGAGGCGCTCAAGCAGGAGAAAGTCGCGAAGTTCACCGAGGGCAAGCAGATCGTCAAGGTCATCCACGTCAAGAACAAGCTTGTGAACCTGATCGTAAAATGATGCACAGGGCCTGTTGAACATTTTGACGAAAATGGCAAAAAAATTTCTTGACAATTCACGGCCCTCTGAATATAATAATTAGGCCGACGAGTTCGGCCCTGAAAGCAAGCTGGATCTAGCCGCTTGCGTCGGAGGGAGGGAAAACAATGTCTGAAGTTCGCGTCAAGGAAGGCGAATCCTTGGAAAATGCTCTGAAGCGGTTCAAGCGCAGCTGTGCAAAGGCTGGCGTCATCGCTGAGGTCAAGAAGAGAGAGCATTATGTCAGCCCCAGCCTGAAGCGTAAGCAGAAGTCTGAAGCGGCTCGGAAGAACAGAAAGAAGTTCTACTAATTCTCCCTTTTTCCGGAAAACCGAACAACAAACAAACGGCGCTCTGCGAAAGCAGAGCGCCGTTTTTGTGCGTAGACACGATCAGTCCGCCGCAGCGAAAAGCCCCCCCTCTTCGTAGAGGGGGGACAGATCGCCAAAGGCGATCAGGGGGGAGAAGATATTGAAGCTCCCCCAGTCTGCGCGAAGCGCAGACAGCCCCCTCTACCAAGAGGGGGCCTTTGGGCGGACAGAGTCGTCCGCCCCTACAAAGTGCGGTGGAGCTCAGGCGAGGAGATCCGCCAGATCCGCCTCCGGCGTGCTGGTCGGCGCGATGGCATAGTGCTCAGCGAGGTAGTTCAGAACATTCGGCGAGAGGAACGCCGGGAGCGTCGGCCCGAGGCGGATGCCCTGAATGCCGAGATGCAGCAGCGTGAGCAGGATGCAGACAGCCTTCTGCTCATACCAGCTGAGCACCATCGAGAGCGGCAGCTCGTTGACCGTGCAGCCAAAGGCATCCGCGAGCGCCAGCGCGATCTGGATGGCACTGTAGGCGTCGTTGCACTGGCCGATGTCCAGCAGGCGCGGGATGCCGCCGATCGAGCCGAGGTCGAGGTCATTGAAGCGGTATTTGCCGCAGGCCAGCGTGAGGATGACGGTGTCCTGCGGGGCCTGCTTGACGAAATCGGTGTAATAATTGCGGCCCGGCCGCGCGCCGTCGCAGCCGCCGACGAGGAAGAAATGCCGGATGGCGCCGGATTTCACACCCTCCACGACCTTGTCCGCCACGGCGAGCACCGCATTTCTCGCAAATCCGGTCGTGACAGAGGTCCCGCCGTTGATGCCGGTGAAGCGCTGTTCCTCGGCATAGCCGCCGAGGGCGATCGCCTGCTCGATGAGCGGTGTGAAATCCTTGTCCGGCCCGATGTGCCGCATCTCGGGATAGGAGACGACGGAGGTCGTGTAGACGCGGTCCGCGTAGCTGGCCTTCGGCGGCATGAGACAGTTTGTCGTGAAGAGGATGGGAGCGGGGATGTTCGCAAATTCCTTCTGCTGGTTCTGCCAGGCCGTGCCGAAGTTGCCCTTGAGCTGCGGATATTTTTTCAGCTCCGGATAGCCGTGTGCGGGCAGCATCTCGCCGTGCGTGTAGATGTTGACGCCTTTTCCGGCGGTCTGCTCGAGCAGGAGCTTGAGGTCGTGCAGGTCGTGCCCGGTGACGACGATGAAGGGTCCCTTTTCAACGGTCAGCGGGACGATGGTGGGAACGGGGTGGCCGTAGGTTTCGGTATTGGCGCGGTCGAGCAGGGCCATACAGCCGAGGTTGTATTTCCCAACTTCGAGGACGACGGGCAGGAGCTGCTCCATGTCAAGGTCCTCGCCGACCGTGAACAGCGCACGGGCAAAGAAGCGGTTCAGTTCTTCGTCCTCATAGCCGAGGACCATTGCGTGGTGCGCGTAGGCGGCCATGCCGCGGATACCGAAAAGAATCAGAGATTTGAGGCTGCGGATGTCCTCGTCTGCGGTCCAGAGCTCGCGCATGTCATAATCGGCATTGCGGCCGCACGGGCTGCCGCAGGCGGAGCAGCCGGGGACAAGGCGGTCATGCTCGGCGTGGACGCGGGCGATGCGGTCGCGGATGGTGGCGGCGTTGAAATTGACGTTGGTGACGGTGGTGAACAGGCCGTCGACGATGAGCCGCCACGTCGCTGCGTCGGGGTGCGTATCGCCGTCAGTCGCGCGGGCGAGGCCGATGAGCGCGCCGGTCAGCTCGTCCTGCAGCTGCGCAACCTCGGCGCTCTTGCCGCAGACGCCGGACGCACCGGTGCAGCCGGAGCAATGGGCGGTCTGCTCACACTGATAACAAAACATCTTCTGGTCCATGTCGGTCCCTCCTGTATATCCAGTCATTTTTTTGTTTGCAACAAAAGCATAACAGGGCGGCGGGGAAATAGATGTTGTTTTTACAACAAAAAATCATTTGCGCCGCTGTGCATGGATAGCTTGTCCAGGCGCGCGGCAAAAAATGCCGGGCGGGCGATGGTTTTGCTTGACGGCGGCGCGGGAATACCGGATAATAGAAAGCATCAGAAACAGACGGAGGACGAGAGCATGAAGATCGTGATCCTGGACGGATATTGTGAAAATCCCGGTGATCTGAGCTGGGACGCGCTGGCGGCGCTGGGAGAGCTGACGGTCTACGACCGGACGGACGTGGACGACGACGCGCTGATCGCGCGGCGCATCGGCGACGCCGAGATCGTCATCACGAACAAGACGCCTGTGCGGCGGGCCGTGTTCGAGGCCTGCCCGTCCATCCGGCTGGTCAGTATGCTGGCGACGGGGTACAACGTGGTGGATGTCGCGTATGCGGCGGAGCGGGGCATCCCGGTGTCAAACATCCCGGCTTACGGAACGGCGTCGGTCGGGCAGTTTGCGATCGCGCTGCTGCTGGAGATCTGCCTGCATGTGGGCGACCATGCCGCGGCGGTGCGCGAGGGACGCTGGACCGCGTGCGCGGACTGGTGTTTCTGGGACCATCCGCTGCTGGAGCTGGACGGGATGACGATGGGGATCATCGGGTTTGGACGGATCGGACAGCGGGTGGGGCGCATTGCCCGCGCGCTGGGGATGCGGGTGCTTGCGCACAGCCGGACGGAGACGGAGACGGGACGCGCGATCGCGGAATACGTTTCGCTGGACACGCTGCTGGCCGAGGCGGACGTCATCTCGCTGCACTGCCCGCTGTTCCCGGAGACGGAGGGCATCATCAACAGAGCGAGCATCGCGAAGATGAAGGACGGCGTGATCCTCCTCAACAACAGCCGCGGCGGCCTGATCGTGGAGCAGGATCTGGCGGACGCGCTGAACTGCGGGAAGGTCTATGCCGCGGGGCTGGACGTGGCGTCGTCAGAGCCGATCCGCGCGGACAACCCGCTGCTGCACGCGAAAAACTGCATCCTCACGCCGCACATCTCCTGGGCTGCGGGGCAGAGCCGCGTGCGGATCCTGGATCAGACCGTGGAGAACGTGAAGGCCTTTCTGGCCGGGGAGCCGGTCAACGTCGTCAATCTGTAAAAACTGCGCCGCTGCGCGCGGCGGTGAGCGGGCCGAAGACCTGCGGAACGCCGCAGGCGGCCGCCAGCGCGAGCTGCATGGCGAGCGTCTCGTCGGTGCCATAGAGGAGGACGCGGACAGTCCCGCCGTCCGGCCAGTGCGCGCATTGGCAGACGAACTCCGGGCAGAAACAGGAAGGATGCGCGCGCAGGAGCGCGGCGCGCTCTGCCTCCGGAACGGGCGTCCCCGCGCCGTCCGGGCAGGGGAGCGTATAAAGCGTTGACATTGGCGCAAGATGGAGCCAGAGGCGGCTGCCGAACGCGGCGACGGCGGCAGTCAGGCGGGCGCGGAGCGTCCCGCGCGGGCAGAAGGCCTCCATCCAGACCGGCCCTTGTTCCGGCGCGGCGTCCGCCGGGCGGAGCAGCCGGTCATCGTCAGAGACGGCGTCCGGCGCGAAGACCGGGCCGCCAAAGGGCGGGGCCTCGCAGCCGGAGGGCAGGATGAGCAGCTCGCCGTCCGGCGCGCCGGAATCCCAATCGAAGCCGACAACGGAAAACGGCACGGACAGGCCCGGAAAGTCCGGCGGAAATGGAAAGACGGTCATAGACAAGCGGCCTCCTGTTGTGGTATACTATATAGGAATTTATGAAAGTGCGAGGCCCGCTATGCCGTTTTCCCTGATCCCGAAGCTCATTCTGCCCAGCCTGACCGACGTAACGCCGGAGCTGCTTGCCGCGCGGGGCGTGCGGTTCTTGATGCTGGATTTTGACAACACGATCGTGCCCTACACGACGAATGAGCCGGCGGAGGCGATGACGGCGTGGCTGCGGCAGATGCAGGCGTCGGAGATCCGCCTCTGCGTGGTCTCGAACAGCCGCAAGCCGCGCGTGGTGGAGTTCTGCAAAAAGTACGGCCTGGACTGCATCACGCATGCGAAAAAGCCGTTCCAGCGCGGCATCCGCGCATGTCTCGCGCGATTCTCGCTCGACCCGGCGGCCTGCGCCCTCGCGGGCGACCAGATCTACACAGACGTCCTCGGCGCGAACTGCGCGGGGATGACCTCGATCCTGGTTTCTGCGATTCACAATCATACGATCTGGCTGAAGCTGCGGCATATTGCCGAGCTGCCGTTCATTGCAATAGGAAGAAGGAAGATCCAACATGAAAAACATTGAAAAGTATCAGAGTCTGCTCGAAACTGGCGAAGTGGACGCGCTGCTGCTGACGAGCGTCTACAACCGGCTCTACGCCGCGCAGTACCGCGTGGCCGAGGGCGTGGCGGTCGTGACGCGCGAGGGCGCGTATTATTTCACCGACAGCCGCTATATCGAGGCCGCGGAGAAGAACCTCAAGGGCTTCACCGTCCGGATGACGCATCCGGGCAGCAGCGAGATCGAGCGCATCAACGAAGTCATCGGCGAGCACACGATCAAGAAGCTCGGCTTTGAAGAGAACGACATGACCTACGGCGACTATCTGCGCTACAACGAGGCGCTGCACGCCGTGCTCGTGCCGATGCAGGCGAAGATCGACGCCTTCCGCGCGACGAAGGAGCCGTGGGAGATCGAGCTGATGCGCAAGGCGCAGGCCATCACCGACCAGACGTTCTCCGAGCTCTGCAAGATCATCCAGGCGGGCATGACGGAAAAGGAGCTCGAGGCCGAGCTGCTCTACCGCCTCTACAAGCACGGCGCAGAGGGCCCCTCGTTTGACCCAATCGTCGTCTCCGGCCCGAACACGAGCCTGCCGCACGGCGTCCCCGGCGAGCGGAAGCTCGACTTCGGCGACTTCATCACGATGGACTTCGGCTGCATCTACGGCGGCTACTGCTCCGACATGACGCGCACGGTCGCCCTCGGCTTCGTGTCCGAGGAGATGGACAAGGTCTACAAGACCGTGCTCAAGGCACAGCTGGCCGGCATCGCCGCGACGAAGGCCGGCGTGGCCGGACGGGACATCGACGGCGCTGCGCGCAAGGTCATTGCGGATGCAGGCTATGGCGACTATTTCGGCCACGGCTACGGCCACAGCCTCGGCATCCTCATCCACGAGGCCCCGAACGCCAACACCCGCAACGACCAGCCGATGCCCGCAGGGGCCGTCGTCTCGGCGGAGCCGGGCATCTATCTGCCGGGAAAATTCGGCGTCCGCATCGAGGATGTGACCGTCATCACGGAGACCGGCTGCGAAGTTTTGACCAAGAGTCCGAAAAATTTGATTATTTTGTAAGAATCTCTTGAAAAACGGGGCATCCTATTGTAAAATAACTCCGTTATACAACTGTAATTTTTTGAACCTGAACATATTGGAGGAAAATAGTATGGCAACCATTACCGCCGGTGATTTCAGAAACGGCAAGACCTTTGAGATGGACGGCAAGATCATGCAGGTCGTCGAATTCCAGCATGTCAAGCCCGGCAAGGGCGCGGCCTTCGTCCGCACCAAGATGAAGAACATCGTGACCGGCGCCGTCACCGAGACGTCGTTCAACCCGACCGCGAAGTTTGAAGAAGCGTTCATCGAGCGCAAGGACGCCGAGTACAGCTACAATGACGGCGATCTGTACTACTTCATGGACCAGGAGACCTACGACATGATCCCCATCGGCAAGGAAACGCTCGACGATTCCTTCCGCTTCATCAAGGAAAACACCATGTGCAAGCTGATGAGCTACAAGGGCAAGGTCTTCGGCGTCGAGACACCGAACTTTGTCGAGCTTGAGGTCATCAAGGCCGACCCGGGCGTCAAGGGCGACACCGCCACCAACGTCACCAAGCCCGCCACCGTCGAGACCGGCACGGAGGTCAAGGTTCCGCTGTTCATCAACGAGGGCGACCGCATCCAGATCGACACCCGCACGGGCGAATATCTGGGCCGCGCAAAGGGCTAAGACCACAGGAACTTTATCCGCAGCTTGAAAGGAGACACTACTATGACACTTTCTGAAAAGTCCGCTTATCTCAAGGGCCTGATGGACGGCCTGAAGCTCGACACCGACAAGAATGAAGGCAAGCTGATCGCGGCGATCATCGACATGCTCTCTGATGTGGCGGAGAATGTGGCGGATCTGGAGGATGTGGTCGACTGCATCTCCGACGAACTGGACTGCATCGAGGAGGATCTCGACAACATCGACGAGTATCTGCTGGACGATGAGGACGACGATGAGGACGACGAGGACGAGGACGACGAGGATTACGAGGACGATTTCGGCGACGAAGACGAGTTCGACTTCGGCGACGAGACGCTCTATGAGGTCAAGTGCCCCACCTGCGGCGAGGTCATCACGATCGACGAGGAAATGCTCGACGAGGGCTCGACCAAGTGCCCGAACTGCGGCGAAGAGCTGGAGTTCGACATGGACGAGGACGAAGAGTCCGACGACAAATAAGAAATGAAAAAATGACCCTGCTCCGCGATTGTGGAGCAGGGGCGTTTTATAGTTGTAGGGGCGGACGTCCCCGCCTGCCCGTCTCTTCGATTTTCCGCCGCACCCTGTAGGGGCCGATGCCGAGCGCAGCTGTTCGCGACGAAGGAGCGTTACAGATGCGGCCTGCCCCTTGCGGGTACTCATCGGCCTGTTCCCGCCGCAGCGGATAGCCTCCCTTGTGTAAAGGGAGGTGTCATTTGCGAAGCAAATGACGGAGGGATTGTCGGGCGGACAATGCCCGCCCCCTACGGATTTGATTGCCCTTCGGCGGTGAACGTAGGGGCGACCATTGGTTGCCCGTCCCCGCCGCAGCGAAAAATATAGAGGGGGCCTTTCGTTATTTCCCGGCCCGGCGGGAATAGAGGCGGGCAAGGCCGCCCTCAGACGTTTCGCGGAACGCCCGGTTCATGTTGATGCCGGTCTCGTACATCGTGCGGACGACCATGTCAAACGAAATGGTGCGCGTGCCGACGAGCATGTGCGAGAGGTTCGATGCGTCGATGGCGCGCTTGGCGGCGACGGCGTTGCGCTCGATGCAGGGGATCTGCACGAGGCCGCAGATCGGGTCGCAGGTGAGGCCGAGCTGATGCTCCATGGCGATCTCGGCGGCATATTCCTGTTCTTCGATGGTCAGTCCCGTCAGCTCGCCCATGGCCGCCGCGGCCATCGAGCAGGCCGTGCCGATCTCGGCCTGGCAGCCGCATTCCGCGCCGGAGATTGAGGCGTTGTGCCGGACGAGATTGCCGAACAGACCCGCCACGCCGAGCGCCTCGGCGATCTTGCGGTCGGGCAGGTCGTATTTTTCCTGCATATACATGAGCACAGCGGGCAGCACGCCGCAGCTGCCGCAGGTCGGCGCGGTGACGACGGTGCCGTTGCCGGCGTTCTGCTCGGCGACCGCGAAGGCGTACGCGCATACCAGCTGCAGCTCGCGCACCTGCGGCAGGTCGAGCAGGTGGGTGCGTTCATATAAGTATTTGGCCTTGCGCTGGACGTTCAGCCCGCCGGGCAGGATGCCCTCGGCGGCGAGCCCGTCCTGGACCGACTGGCGCATGACATGCCAGATATGCTCGAGGAAGCTCCAGATCTCGGGGCCCTCGTTCAGCTCGACATACTGCGGCAGCGACACGTGCCGCCACTGACAGAAGCGCGCGATCTCGGCAAAGGAATTTTCGGGGTAGATGTCGGCGTCCGCGTGCTGCGCCTCACCCTCGACGACGATGTCCCCGCCGCCGACGGACTCCACGCGGATGCGCTGCGTCTCCTTGTTGTCCTTGTAGGCGATCAGATCGAGCGTGTTCGGGTGTTTCATGTTGCCGGGGTCGATGGACGCGAAGACGATTTTCGCGGGGTAGGGCGCGAGCGTGTCAACGAGGACACGGTCGGTCCCGTGGCCGATGCCGGTCTTGGCCAGCGAGCCGTAGAGGATGACCTCATAGCGGTCGGCCTCCGGCGTCATCTCGCGGAACAGCTTCGCCGCGCGCTCCGGGCCCATGGTGTGCGAGCTGGACGGCCCCTTGCCGACCTTATATAATGTGCGGATGGACTGCATGGCAGATCTCTCCTTCAGTTTTGGTAGTTGTTCTTGCGCAGCACCGCATGATTTGGCAAGCAGATCCGAGAAAGCGCGCCGACACAATGATGCGCTGCTGTCCTTGTATTATAACAAATTCCGACAGGAAATCAACTCATTTTGCGTGGTGCAGCGCCTCGAGCGACAGCTCTCCGGCGAGCTTGAACAGCGCGTCCGCCAGCACCTGCGCCACGGGCAGACCGGCGTGCTCGGCCACCCGCTCGTAGAAGCGCAGCGTGGCCGCGTCAAGGGCAATGGGGATCGTGGTCATGGCAAAACTCCTTCCATTCAGTATCCCATCTTATGTCAGGGGGATTGACAGATGTGATATAATATTTAGTATGCAGAAAAGTAATTCCGAAAGGATGAGAATACGATGGCGAAAGAGAAAAAAGTAGAGCAGATCACCGATATGGAGGTCGACTTTGCCCAGTGGTACACCGACATCTGCCGCAAGGCGGAGCTGGTCGAGTACGCGAGCGTGAAGGGCTTCACGATCCTGCGGCCCTATGGCTACGCGATCTGGGAAAACATCCAGAGCATCATGGACGCCGAGTTCAAAAAGACCGGCCACGTGAACGTGGCAATGCCGGTCCTGATCCCGGAGAGCCTGCTGAAAAAGGAGGGCGAGCTGGTCAACGGCTTCGCGCCCGAGGTGGCGTGGGTCACGATGGGCGGCA
>CAJMLC010000068.1 GCA_905214155.1 uncultured bacterium
TGCGGACGCGGCCGGCTTTCTGAGATCAGCACCGCGTTTGCCGGAGAGCTGGCGGTGTTTTTGCAGGAGCCGCAGGACGCGCCGCTCTGCGCGCGGTAGTGTGCGGTGCGAAAACACTCCCGGCGCTGCGGGTATATATAAATCAAAACGGATCAGAACGTGATAACTCCCGTCTGCCCTTACGGGGCGGACGGGAGCTTTTGCATTTTTGGGAGTCTATTGTTATGCCTTTGGGAAGCGCTGCAGATGCGTTCGCGTGCCGGGAAAGCGAATGTTTATTTCCGAAAAACGCATATATGCAGAATCGGCGGCATGGATTGCTGTGCGCGGAGAGAGTGTAAAGCGGCGGATTCGCACGGGATGCATTAGCTTTTTTAAATTTTTCAAAATGAATAAGAAATCGTTATAAATGCACATAAATTATTTGAATTTCCCAATTGCTGAATAGAATGCTAATATATTTTCATGAAATTTCACAACAACCTTGTGCGTTTTTTACGAAAAACAGGGCTGAGGTGTGAAATTCACTTGCCGGATCTGCGAAAACACACTGTAAAAAAGAGAAAATGGAGGAGGAAGTAAAATGAGCTCTACAATTGCTGGCATTCTGTTATTGGTTACCTATCTAGCTTTCATTGTATATGCAATGAAGGGCAAAAACCTGATGGTCGGATTTTTTGTATTGGCAATTATCTGGGCAGCCATCAGCGGCACATCGTTCAAGGATATCCTTAGCACCGTTATTCAAGGCGGCATTGTCGGAAATGCGGGACTGATTTTCACGATCATGTTCGGCGCATGGTTTGGCCGCGTTCTGGTCGATACGGGAATCACCTCGTCGATCATCCGCAAGGCAGTCGAGCTTGGCGGCGATAAGCCGCTCGTGGTCGGCATCCTGCTTTCTATTGTCACGGCTGCAATCTTTACCAGCTCCTTTGGCTCCGGCGTTGTGATTGCAGTTGGCATCATCATTCTGCCGATTCTGATGGCACTGGGTATGCCCAAGGTTCTTGCAATCGTCAGCTTCATCATGTCCATCGCCTCCGGCACGATCATCAATGCGGTCTACTACAACCAGCTTGTCACTATGATCCCCGGCGTGGAATACAATCAGATTGTTCCGTTCTGCCTTGCTGCAATCGGAGTCAATGAGCTTATCATTTTTTTGATGATGTTCTTTGGACTGCGTAAGAGCAAGAAGGTTCACAACTGGGCCGCACAGGCGAAGCAGGCGGCAGGCGAAGCAAGCGCACCCGTAATCTCCTTTGTCGTGCCGATCATTCCGGTCATTATGGCGGCTGTGTTCAAATGGCCCACGCTTCCCAGCTTCCTTTTTGCGACGATCATGGCGTTGATCCTGACCGGGCGTGTGTTTAAGCAGCCCAAATCGATTGTGGACCTGCTTTCCAAGACGCTGTACGACGGTTTTTCGGATGTCGGCCTGCTGATCGGTATGCTTTGCATGCTGCACGTATTTACGGCGGCAGCCGGACTGTGTACGCCGATCTTCCAGGAGCTTCTCGGCGGCGTGATTCCGTCCAACATTTATGTGATCGTGATTGCAGTCGCAATTCTTTCCCCAATCGCGCTCTTCCGAGGACCGCTGATGTGGTGGGGTACCGGCGCGGCGACCGTTGCGCTGCTGTATGGCCTGGGCATTTTCCCGGCGAATCTGCTCTTCATGCTTATGCTTGTTCCGACGACCTTTATGGCAACGGCAATCTGCCCGACGCAGGGCTGGAACATGTGGGCGATGGGCTACGGCAAGATCAGCGCAAAGGAAATGATCAGCACAGGCTTCTTCTGGGCATGGGCATCCTGCGCGATTTGCTCGCTGCTGACGCTTTTGTTCGCATAAGCTTTCCGGCACAGATTTCCGCACAGATCACGGCAGGCAATTGAATTTTGAAAACCATTTTTCGGTCAGAAATGAGGAGTGACATGGAGCATAGAACGGTAAGAGTCGGCATTGATGTCGGCGGTACGCATACAAAAGCGGTCGCCATTGACAATGCTACGCACGAGATCATTGGTAAATCTTCCGTTAAAACAACGCACAGCGATCGGCTTGGCGTTGCAAGGGGTGTTGTGCAGGCGTTTCAGAATTGCCTTTTTGAAAATAACATCAAGCCGGAGGAGGTCGTATTCATTGCGCACAGTACGACACAGGCGACCAATGCGCTCCTCGAGGGCGATGTGGCCAAGGTCGGTATTCTCGGCATGTCCAAGGGCGGACTGGAAGCGCTTTTCGGAAAGAGACAGACAAGAATCGAGGATATTCCTCTGGACGGCGGCTCTTCGGTAGGTACAGGAAAGTACATTCGAACGTCCCATGTCTTTCAGAAAACCAATGGCCTCAATGCGCAGATCGTCAGGGAGAACCTGAAAAAGCTGACAGACGGGGGCGCCCAGGTCATTGTTGCGAGTAAGGCGTTCGGCGTTGACAATTTTACGGAAGAAGAGCTGGTGCAGGAGGAGGCCACGAAAATGGGGCTGCCGTGTACCGTTGCTTCGGACATTACAAAGATGTACGGCCTGACGACCCGCACACGCACGGCGATCATCAACGCCAGCATCCTGCCAAAAATGCTGGACACGGCAAATAGTACCCAACAGAGCGTCCTTCAGACCGGTATTCAGGTCCCACTTATGATGATGCGCGGCGACGGCGGCGTTATGGAAGTCGAAGAGATGAAGAAACGGCCTGTCCTGACCATGCTTTCGGGACCGGCAGCCAGCGTGGTCGGCGCACTGATGTACCTGCGTGCCTCCAACGGCATTTACTTTGAGGTCGGCGGAACCAGTACGAATATCGGCGTCATTAAAAATGGCCGTCCGACGGTAAACTATTCGATCATCGGCGGACACAGAACCTATATTTCGTCACTGGATGTCCGTGTCCTTGGTGTGGCGGGCGGATCGCTTGTCCGGGCTGCGGATCACAGGCTGGAGGACGTCGGTCCCAGAAGCGCACACATTGCTGGTCTGGAATATGCGGCGTTTACACCTGAAGAGGAGATTGTAGAGCCGGTATTGGAGTTCTTCCGCCCAAAGCCGGACGATCCTGAGGACTACGTTTGCATCCGCCTGAAAAGCGGCAAGCGAATTGCATTGACAAATACCTGCGCGGCGAATGTCCTGAAGCTTATCAAGCCGGAGTATTTTGCGTGCGGCAGCTACAATTCCTGTGTAAAGGCCATGCAGCCTCTGGCAGAGTACCTCGGTGTTTCCGTCGAGGAGGCGGCACGGCAGATTCTGGCGAAATCCTGTGAAAAGATCGTCGAGGTCATCAACGATCTCTCGGAGGAATACCGCCTTGAGACAGACCAGAGCGTTCTGGTCGGCTGTGGGGGCGGCGCAGCGGCACTGATTCCGTTTGCCGCGCAGCTGCTCGGGCTGAAATATGATATCCCCGAAAACGCGGAGGTCATTTCCTCCATCGGCGTTGCACTGGCAATGGTGCGCGACGTTGTCGAGCGTGTCATTCCGAATCCGTCCATGCAGGACATTGCGGAGATCAAGCAGGAAGCAAAGATGATGGCGATTAACAGCGGCGCTGTGCCGGACAGCGTGGAGGTGCATATCGAGATCGATTCTCAGACACAGAAGGTTACAGCGATTGCAATGGGCTCCACAGAGGTTCAGACGACCGACCTGCTGAGGGAATGCACGGTGGAGGAAGCGAAAGCAATCGCCGCAGATTCTTTGAGTATCGCCGCAGATCAGATGGTGTTCGCTGCCGGAAACGATCAGCTGTATGTGTTTACGAATCGGGATGGGGAGAACAATCGCCTCCGTGTCGTGGACAAGAAGGGCTTTATCAAGGTACAGCGCCGCGACGCCGACGTCGAAGCGGCAACGGTCGAAAACTGCAGCGAGGTAATCAAGCACGTCTGGAATTCCTGCTGTAATTACAGAACGGATACGCTGCTGGTGCCGGATATGTTCGTGCTTCTCGGCTCACGCGTGCTGGACTTTGCAGGTGTGCAGAATCTGGAGCAGGTGAACAACATTCTTGCGACGGAGTTGGTCGGACTCAGAGAGGACGAGCCTCTGATCGTGATCGGCGGAAGAAACCGTTTTTGAAAAACCATCAATGAAAACCAGGGAGGTTTATGAACATGGGTAAACAGATTTTCTATAACATGAAAAAAATGCTGAAGCCGCTGGCTCCAGGCATCCAGTGGTCCGTGGTAAAGGGTACGAATATGACGGTCGTGTACTATGAGTTCAAGGCCGGTGCGATTATGCCGATGGTTCCGCACAAGCATGAGCATGTGCAGTTTACGATGCCGGTCGAGGGCCTGATCGAGCAGACGGTCGGAACGGAAACGAAGGTCGTCGGCCCCGGCGATCTGGTCTATATCGCGCCCGGCGCAGTCCACAGCGGCCGTCTGGTCGGCTACGACTGCACGATGATCGACGTATTCTGCCCACATCGGGACGATCTTTACGAAAAGTATCTCAAGGGTGAACGTTCGCACATGGGCGACCTGCCCAAGGGCGAGGAGCATGTCCCGGCGCCTGCATCGGAGATCCCGGCGTTTATCCATATGGAGGACGGAAATATCCAGATCACCAAGACGTGCAGCATTGCACCGTATGACGTTTCCAATATGACGGCGGCGCTCCTGAATGTCTGCGAGGATCAGCAGGAGGCGGAGCATCACCATCCCTATGAGCAGATCAATACCTATCTTGCCGGACGCACGGTCATGAGTGTGGAAGGTCAGAGCGAGGTTTGCGGGCCGGGCTGGATCTGTGTGATCCCGCCGGATGTGCCGCATGAGGGTACGCTGGTCGAGCCGACGCTTCAGGTGAATTTCTCTAGCCCTGCGCGCGGAGCCGGTTACGTCGAATTCCTGAGAAACGCATTTAAGACGGATCAATAAGAGGAGGAATGCAGAGCTATGGATAGAGTTGAACGTTTGCTGCAAGGTTCCATTGATATGCATGTCCATCCGGGTCCCTCGCTCATGTCGCGCAGCGGCGACAGCTGGGAATTCGCGGAGCAGGCCGCAGCGGCCGGTATGCGGGGCATTGTCCTGAAGGATCATCATATCCCAACCGCAGCGCATGCCTATCTTGCGAACCATCATCTGCAGAATGCTGGTGATTTTGAGTCCTTTGGCACAATCTGTCTGAACAATTCCGTTGGCGGCGTCAATCCCTTCGCGTTGGACGCGGCGATCAAGCTCGGCATCAAGCTGGTCTGGTTCCCAACAATCTCTGAACGCAAGCATATCGAGCTGTTCACCAAGGCAAACCGCCGCCCGGAGGAATTTGTCCCGACGCGTGTCCCGCCGATGACGGAGAAGCCAATCGTTGTGCTGGATGAAAACGGCGAGCTGAAGGAGGAGGTCAAGACCTGCATCAAGATGATCGCGGATGCGGACATCATCCTTGCAACCGGTCACTGTGATTATGACGAGACCTACGCCATCACAAAGTACGCTATTGAGGTCGGCGTAACAAAGATCGTATTTACGCATCTGCCGATGTTTACGACGATGGACAAGGAGGCGCTCAAGAAAATCACGGATCTCGGCGGCATTGTGGAATTTACCTATATGAATCAGCTGGAGGCGACGCCGGAGGCTTACCGCATGACAGGCGCGGAAATGGCGGAGTATATCCGTTTCTTTGGCCCTGACAAGTGCCTGTGCAGCACAGACTTCGGTATTTCGCTCGTTCCGACACCTGTGGAGGGTATGCGCATGGTGATCCGCTGGTTGATCGAGCAGGGCTTTACGGATGATGAGATCACGACAATGATTCGCAAAAATCCGGCGAAGCTTCTTGGAATCCAATAAAAAAAGAAGGAGGCCGGCGGGAGTGATCCGGCTGGCCTCCCTGATTTTGTGTGTGAGGTTGTAATATGAACGAACAGGTAAAAATGCTGCATGACGAAATACCGGATTATCCCGTTCGGGGAACGGATTTTTACAAGGAAAACTGCTATTGGGTCTCCATGCACAATAAGGAGCTGGTAGATACGTCCGCCGACCCGGAGTTTGTCGGCATTCACGATGTGACGCTGCGCGACGGTGAGCAGTCTCCCGGCGTTACCTTCCTGGAGGATGAGCGTGTTGAGATCGCAAAAACGCTCGATGAGCTGGGCGTTACGCGTATTGAGGCGGGTATGCCCGCCGTGTCCGACGTTGTGGCGAGAAGCCTGACGCGCATTGCGCATGCCGGACTCAAATCCAAGGTATACGGATTTGCCAGAGCTACGGAGAAGGATGTCCGACTGGTGCTTGACAGCGGTGCGGACGGCATCGTGATCGAGCACTGTGTCAACCCGCTGAAATGCAAATACGGTTATGATCTGACCCCGGAAAAGCTGGTGAGCCGGATGGTGAATGCGATCCGCTCCGCCAAGCAGAGCGGGCTTCGAACTGTATTTATGGGCTGGGACTGGTTCCGGACGCCGATCGAGTTTACACACTGGCTGGTGGAGGCGATCCTCAATGAAACGGAGCTGGACGGTCTGACAATCGTGGACACGGTCGGTTCGACGCTGCCGGAGGCCGTGGAGGAAATGCTCCGCCGGTTCCACCAGTGGTATCCGCAGTTGGAGCTGGAGTTCCATGGACACAACGACTTTAACCTCGGCAATGCCTGCGCATTGGCCGCAATCCGTGGCGGCGCGCGTGTGGTTCACGCGGCGATGAACGGCCTCGGCGAACGCACAGGCAATGTGGCGACAGAGGAAATCGGCCTGTGCCTGGAGGTGCTAAAGGGAATCCACACGGGCCTTGACCTGACAAAGATCGACCGTGCGTCGAGAATGATCGCCGAGGTCAGCAAGGTGCCGATTCATCCCAAGAAGCCGGTGCTGGGCGTTATGAACTATACAATCGAATCCGGCGTCGCGACGCATCTGTCCCTGAAGCTTGGCGATCGGGAGCCGCATCCGAGCAACGGAACGATCCTGCCGGAGCTGATCGGCCGCGAGGGCGGAGAGATCACGGCTTACGGAAAGAACAGCGGCGCGTCGTCGATTAATCTGTTCCTGAAGCGGCATGGCCTGTCTGCGGATAAGGAGCAGGTGGATCAGGTCCTGAAAATGGTCAAGCAGGAGGCATTCATTACCAAGGCGATGGTGCCGGATGAAACCGTCATGTACTTTGTCAAAAAAGTACTGGCACAGCAGTGAGGAACGGCAATGGGCAGATTGGATGGAAAAGCGGCGATCGTTACCGGGTCCGCACGTGGGATCGGCTTTGGAATTGCCCGCGTTTTGTGTGCGGAGGGAGCAAGGGTGCTGATCGCCGATATGAACGAGGACGCAGCGGCGCAGGCGGCTGAAAAGCTGCGTGCGGAGGGAGCAGAGGCTTCGCACCTCGCAATGAATGTAAGCAGCCGAAGCGATGCGCAGAGGCTGGTCGAGACTGCGTTGGCGCGCTTTGGTGCGCTTCATATTCTGGTCAACAACGCCGGTATCAACCGGGACGCCATGCTCCACAAAATGACGATGGAGCAGTGGGACAGCGTCATCAGTGTCAATCTGACGGGCGTGTTCAACTGCACGCAGGCGGCATTCTGCTATATGCGTGAGCAGGGCTATGGAAGGATCATCAATATTTCGTCCGCCGGATGGCAGGGAAATATTGGCCAGGCTAACTATGCGGCAGCAAAGGCCGGTGTGATCGGTCTGACGAAAACGACGGCCAAGGAGGGGGCGAAAAAGGGCGTTACCTGCAATGCGATATGCCCCGGCTTTATTGAGACGGACATGACACGAGGCGTGCCGGAAAAGGTTTGGGATATCATGGTTTCTAAAATCCCGATGGGCTATGTCGGAAAGCCGGAGGATATCGGAAGGGCTGCGGCATTCCTTGCCTCGGACGATGCGGCGTATATCACGGCGGAGGTTTTGAACGTCGGCGGCGGCATGGTGCTGTGAGGCCGCAATTCTGAAAGGAAGGGCTTATACAAATGAAGGATCAGATTGTTATTGTTTCTGGCGCCAGAACGGCGATCGGTAAATTCGGCGGTTCCCTGAAGGACTTCGAGGCATCGGATCTCGGCGCGATTGCGATCAGGGCTGCTCTGGAGCGGGTGCAGCTTGCGCCGGATCAGATCGACGAGGTGGTCATGGGCTGCGTAGGAACGGCTGCGGAGAATGCGTTTATGGCGCGGCTCTGCTCCGTTAAGGCAGGGATTCCGTATGAAGCCGGTGCGCAGACCGTAAACCGCCTGTGCTCATCCGGCTTGCAGGCAATCGTGACGGCGGCCATGGAAATCGAATGCGGCTTTGCCGAGCGCGTAGTGGCAGGCGGCGCGGAAAGCATGACGAATATTCCATTCTATCTGCGCCATGCCAGATTCGGTTATCGACTGAGCAACGGCAAGCTTGAGGACGGCCTCCTGACGGCGCTTGCCGATCCGTTCCAGGGGTATCAGATGGGCATTACTGCGGAGAACATTGCCGAGCGCTACGGAATTACCCGCGCCGATCAGGATGCGTATGCGGTACAGAGCCAGAAGCGCGCGGCGGCAGCCCGGGCGGCAGGACTGTTCCGGGACGAGATTGTTCCGGTCGAGGTCAAGGTTGGGAAGAAGCAGACGGCGGTTTTTGACAGCGACGAATTCATCCGCGAGGATTCCTCCGTGGAGGCGCTGTCCAAGCTGCGTCCGGCATTTAAGGAAAATGGTACAGTCACGGCTGGAAATTCCTCCGGGATCAACGATGGCGGCGCGGCGGTGGTAATGATGCGCAAGGAGGATGCGCTTGCACGCGGTCTAAGGCCCATTGTTCGCTTTGTGGACGCGGCGGTTGCGGGCGTGGATCCTGCCTATATGGGTACGGGACCCATCCCGGCGATTAGAAAGCTGCTGCAAAAGACCGGACTGAGCGCGGCGGATGTCGGACTGTATGAGCTGAACGAAGCGTTCGCGGCGCAGGCGCTTGTCTGCATCCGGGAGCTTGGGCTGGATATGGATACGGTCAATGTGAACGGCAGCGGTATTTCAATCGGACATCCGATCGGCTGCACCGGCGCGATGATTACGATTAAGCTGATGAATGAAATGATGCGCCGCCATGTGCGCTATGGAATTGCGTCGCTTTGCATTGGGGGAGGACAGGGACTTGCCGTTCTGTTTGAGCTTTGCGGCGAAAACGAAACCCCAGAATAAGGAGAATGTGATGAAAAAGCCTGTAATCATGACAGCGCGGGAGGCTTGCGGCCATATTCGTGATGGAGCAGTGATTGTCAACACGGGAATGCTGCTCGCGGCAAACGCAGAGGCTGTCTTGACCGCTATGGAGGAATCCTTTTTACAGACAAGACATCCAAGCGGGCTGACGCTGATGCATTCGTCGTCACAGAGCGACCGGGTCGGCGGCATTGAGCATCTCGCGCATCCGGGAATGGTAGATCGGATGATCGGAAGCCATTGGGGTCTGGCGCCGAAGTGGATGCGCTGCATCGCAGACAACGAGATCTGCGCTTACAATATCCCGCAGGGCCAGATGACGCATCTGCTGCGCAGTATGGCCTGCGGCGAGTACGGAAACGTTACGAAGGTCGGCTTGGGAACGTTCATAGATCCTCGCATAGAGGGCGGAAAGATGAACGAAAAGGCGCGTCAGCGGGAGGATATTTAT
>CAJMLC010000069.1 GCA_905214155.1 uncultured bacterium
GAGGGGATTAAGTCTGTCGGTCTTTCGCCGCACCAAAGCAGACTCCGTAGGGCGACCATTGATCACCCGTCTGACGCAAAACCGCCGCCCCGATGGGGCGGCGGTTCGCTCGTTGTTTACTTTTTCAGCCCGAATTCCTCGGCCAGCGCCGCGAACTTCGGCATCGCCCGCTCGAGCCGTTCCATCGGCACACAGTAGGCCAGCCGCGCATAGCCCGGACAGGCGAATTCCTCGCCCGGCACAAGCAGCAGATCGCATTCCATTGCCCGCTTACACCAGCCCTCCGGTGTTCTGAGAAACAGGTAAAATGCGCCGTCCGGCCGCACGCACCGGTAGCCAAGTTCCGTCAGCGACCGGTAGAGATAGTTCCGGTTCGCCTCGTAGATCGACAGATCCGCCGTCTTCCCGACGCACTCCGCCGCCACCAGCTGATACATCGACGAGACGTTGATGTATCCCAGCACGCGGCACGCGCCCGCGATCGCGGCCAGCAGCCGGTCGTGCTCCGCAACCTGCTCCGCCACGGCCAGATAGCCCACGCGCTCGCCCGCGAGCGAGAGCGACTTGCTGAACGACGTGCAGTAGACCGTGTCGGCATAGAGATCCGGAATAAACGGGACTTCCACGCCGCCGTAGACCAGTGCGCGATACGGCTCGTCGGCCACGATGTAGATCGGATGGCCGTATTCCGCTGCCTTCCGGCGCAGCAGCGCCGCCAGCGCTTCCAGCCCGCTCCTCTCCAGTACCACGCCGGACGGATTGTTCGGCGAATTGAGCAGCACCAATGCCGTCCGCGGCGAGAGCGCCGCCTCCACCGCCGCAAGGTCGATCTGGAACGTCTCGGGGTCAGACGCCGCCTCGACGAGCTGTCCGCCCGCCGCTTCCACGTAGACACGATATTCCGAAAAATACGGCGTCAGCGTCACGGCCTCCTCGCCCGGCCCGATCAGCGCCGCGCAGATAATGGCCAGCGCCGCACACGCGCCCGACGTCATAAAGATGTCCTCCGCGCGATATTGCGTCCGGAACGTCCCGGAGAGATACCCGGCCATCGCCGCGCGCACCGAATGCAGCCCCGGCGCAGGCGTATACCCGTGCAGGACCTCCGGCGGCACGGTATCCAGCAGATGCCGGATGCTCTGCGCCACGCAGTCCGGCGCTTTCACGCTCGGATTGCCGATCGTAAAATTGAACACGTGCTCCGCGCCGACCACGGCGGCCCGCGCCTCGCCATAAGCCGCGATCTCCCGGATGCCGCAGCCGCGCCTGCCCTGATCAATCATTTTCTGCGAGATCATGCCAGATAGTCCTCCAAAAACCGCACGGCCTCGATATAGCCGTCAAATCCAAGTCCCTTGTACGTCTTCACGCAGGCCATCCCCGCGTAGGACACCTGCCGGAACGGCTCGCGCGCGTCCACATCCGAGATGTGGACCTCCACTGCCGGAATGGCCACGGCCTTCAGTGCGTCGAGAATCGCGACGCTCGTGTGCGTATACGCCGCCGGATTGATGACGATCCCATCGTAGACACCATAGGCCGCCTGGATCTCGTCGACGATGGCGCCCTCGTGGTTCGACTGGAAGAACGAGACCTCCACGCCCTCCGCATCGCAGAACGCCTGGATCTTCTCCAGCAGGGCCGCATAGCTCTGCGACCCGTAGATCGCCGGCTCCCGCAGACCCAGCAGATTGAGATTCGGCCCGTTGATGACCAGAATTTTCATAGCAGCCCCCTCCTTGCAATGGCCTCGACCGCGCGCTCGATTGCGCCCTCGTTGTCGATCTTCACATCGGCAAATCGCCGGTACATCGGCTCCCGCCGGGCGTACATTGCCTCGGCGCTCTCCGCCTGCGAGAGCGGACGGCCGTCGCTCGGCAGCTTCCACGGGCTGCGCAGCAGCCAGAAGATCGTTCCGTTCTGGTGCAGCAGCGGATAATTTTCGCTCCGCGTGACGCAGCCGCCGCCGGTCGAGAGGATGATGCCCGAGCGTTTGCCGAGCTCGCGCAGCGCCTCGGTCTCGAGGCGGCGGAACTCCGCCTCCCCGCCCTCGGCGAAGATCTCCGGGATGCTCTTCCCGGCCTGCTGCTCGATATAGGCGTCACACTCGACCACCTCGCGGCCCAGCCGCTCGCCGAGCCGCCGCGCCACGCTGCTCTTGCCGCAGCCCGGCATCCCGATGATCACGATGTTCTCCAGCCTGGCCCGTACAGCCCGTTCGATCTCCGCGACGCGCCCGTCCGCGATCTCCGTTCCGGTGAACAGCTCCGCGCTCCGCTTCGCCTGCGCCACCAGCATCGAGAGGCCGCCTGCGCACGGAATACCGAGCTGCTCGGCCTGTAACAGCAGAGCCGTCCGCGCCGGATTGTAGACGATGTCAAACACACCCTCACACCGCGGGAACGTCCGCAGGTTGACCGCCGCGGCCCCGGTGTTCGGATACATGCCAAGCGGCGTCGTGTTTGCGATGAGCTGCGCGTCCGCATGCCGGTCCAGATTTTCATAGTTGTCCGGCCCGGAGCGCGAGATGACCGTCACGCTCGCCGCGCCGAGGTCGCGCAGCACCGCGCACACCGTCACCGACGCGCCGCCGCTGCCGAGCACGAGCGCCTTCCTCCCCGCCACGGGGATGCCGCTCTGCTCCACCAGATAGCGGAAGCCGTCATAGTCCGTGTTCGCGCCGCAGATCGTACCGTCCGCCCGGCGGACGAGCGTGTTGACGCTGCCGAGCTTCTCCGCCGTCTCCGACAGCTCTGCGCAGTACGGCACGACCGACTTTTTATAGGGGATCGTCACGTTCAGCCCGTCCCATTCGCCGCCGCGCAGAAGCGCGTCCAGCGCCTCCGGCTCCGTCGGGAACAGGTCATAGCGGTACGTGCCCAGCATCCCGTGGATCATCGGCGAATAGCTGTGCCCCAGCACGCGTCCCAGCAATCCGCATTGCATTCAGACCACCTCGCTGTAGCTTCCCAAATACACGAATTCTTCGCACAGGCCCGGCATCTCGCCGATCAGCTGCTGCAGCTTCGGCGAATAGACCGGCGTGTCGAGGTCGAAATAGAACATGAACTCAAAGTTCCGGTCAGGCATCGGGCGGCTCTCGAGCTTGTTGAGGTTCAGCCCCAGCGCGTAGAACCGCGAGAGCAGCTTGTAGAGCGACCCCGGCTCATGCGGCAGCACGGCCATCAGGCTCGTCCGGTCTGCGCCCGGATAGATCTCCAGCTTCTTCGAGATGCAGATGAAGCGCGTGAAGTTGTTGTCCTGATCCTGCACCGAGGGCTCCAGACATTCCAGCCCATAGAGCTTCTGGCACTCGCGCGACGAGAGTGCCGCGCATCCACCGTCCGACTCCGCCACGCGCTTGGCCGCCACAGCGGTGTTCTCACACGGGATGATCTTCACGCCCTTGAAATTTTGCAGATATTGCTCGCACTGGCTCAGCGCCTGCTGGTGCGAGTAGATCTCGCGGATGTCTTCCTTCTTCGTGCCGGGCTTGACCAGCAGATTGTGGTCGACCTTGAGGCGGATGCTCCGCACGATGCGGAAATTGTGATGCGTCATCAGGTCATAGACCGCGTTGACCGAGCCCGCCGTGCTGTTCTCCACCGGCACCACGCCGTATTGGCAGAGTCCCGCCTCGATGGCCGAGAACACGGCCTCAAAGGAATTGAAATACAGCACGTTCGCCAGCCCGAACAGCTTGTCGCACGCGAGCTGCGAATATGCGCCCGCCACGCCCTGGCAGGCCACCGCCGCCCGCTGCGGGAACAGCTTCGGTGTCTGCTCGATGGCCGCCTGGATCTCCTCGGTCAGCGCCGACGGCTTTTCCAGCAGCCGGTTCTGATAGCTCCGGCTCAGCTCGAACAGCAGCGAATAGAGCGACACGGCGTATTCCTGCAGCGCCTCCGGCGTCTGCTCCGCCACGTCCAGCAGCTTTGCCCGCTCCCGCGCCGGATCGAGCACCGGCAGCCCATGCTCCTTCTTATAGGCCGCAATGCCCGCGGCCACGTCCATCCGCTCCGCAAACAGGCGGATCAGTTCCTTGTCAATGTGGTCGATTTGATTTCGATAGTCGCTCAGCTCCAAGCGGCTCACATCCTTTCTGTTTGGTATCCAAGTAACGCATCATAGATCGCGATCGCCGCCGCGGCCTCCATCACGGGCACCGCGCGCGGCACGATGCAGGGGTCATGCCGCCCCTGGATCTGCAGCGTCGTTTCTTCCATCGTTTCCAAATTCACGCTCCGCTGCGGCTGGAAGATGGACGGCGTCGGCTTCACCGCCGCGCGGAACCGCAGCGGCATGCCATTCGTGATCCCGCCCAAAATTCCACCGCAGTGATTGGTCAAAGTGCTGATCTTTCCATCCCGGACGCAGAAGCCGTCGTTGTTCTCGCTGCCGCGCAGCCGCGCCGCGCCGAACCCTTCGCCGAACTCCACGCCCTTCACCGCCGGGATGCCGAATACGATTGCCGCGATGCGGTTTTCCATCCCGCCGAACATCGGGTCGCCAAGGCCCACAGGCAGTCCGAACGCCGCCACCTCGATCACGCCGCCGACGGAGTCGCCCTCCGCCTTCGCCGCCGCGATGGCCTCACGCATCTTTGTGCCCTGCGCATCGTCCACGACCGGGAAAGCCTTCTCCGCCGTGGAGGCGGTCAACTCTCCCAGATCCTCCACACCGGCGACGGCCGCGATGCGCGAAATAATTTCAATGCCCTCACGCCGCAGCAGCTGCAAACAGACGCCGCCCGCGATGCAGAGCGGCGCGGTCAGCCGCCCGGAAAAATGTCCGCCGCCCGCCGCGTCCTGTGCCCCGCCGTACTTGACCGCCGCCGTATAATCGGCGTGACCCGGTCTCGGCACGACCGCAAGATTGCTGTAATCGCCGGAGCGCGTGTTCGTGTTGCGGATGATCGCCGCCAGCGGCGCGCCGCACGTCACATTGCCCACCAGCCCGGAGAGGAACTCCGGCCGGTCGGCCTCCTTGCGCGGCGTCGCGTACTCTGCGCGGCCCGGCGCGCGCCGGTCGAGGAAGCGCTGCAATTCGTCCAGATCGATGGCCTGTCCCGCCGGGATGCCGTCCAGCGTCATGCCGATGGCCGGCGCGTGGGACTGGCCGAAAATGCTCAGCTTCAGATGTTCACCGTATGTGCTGCTCATGCCTCCGCTCCTTTCAGCCCGTCCAGATCGCGCCAGAAGTCGGGGTACGACTTGTTCACACACTCGCTCCCCCGGACTACCACGTTCCCGCGGCAGCCACCCGCGGCCACCGCCGCCGCCATCGCGATGCGGTGGTCGTTGCAGGCCTCCACCGTGCCGCCCGCGAGCTGCGAAACGCCGTGGATGCGCAGCCCCTCCGGCAGCTCTTCCACGCTTCCGCCAAGCGCAGTCAGCATCGCCGCCGTCGAGGCCAGTCGGTCGGATTCCTTCAGCCGCAGCCGCCCCGCATGCTCGATGACCGTCTCGCCCTCGGCCAGCGCCGCGAGCACGCTCAGCACCGGGATCAGATCCGGAATCGGCCTGGCGTCAATCGCGACACCGCGCAGCGTCCCGCGCCGCACCGTGACCGTACCTTCTTCCGTTACCACATTCGCGCCCATTTCGCGCAGAATGTCCAGCACCGCGCGGTCGCCCTGTGCAGATTGGAGGTTCAGTCCCTCCACACGGATGCCCGCTTCGCTCAGCGCGCCCATCGAGAGGAAAAATGCCGCGTTCGACCAGTCGCCCTCGACGTCCACGCGCTCCGGCAAATTGTACATCTGTCCGCCGGGGATGGCATAGTCCCAGCCGGTTTTTTCGAAGTGGATGCCCGCCATGCGGAGCACCTGCTCCGTCATCGCGATGTAGGCCGCGGACTCCACATTGCCGGTCACCCGCAGCACCGTATCGGCAGGCATTCGCGGCAGCGCCGCCAGCAGGCCCGTGATATATTGCGACGAGATATTCCCCGGAACTTCGAACAGTTCCCCGGACAATTTCCCGCTGCAAACGAGCAGATCGCCCGTTTTTTCGATTTTCATGCCGTGTTCGCAGAGGATCGTCCGCAGCGGCTCCAATGGCCGCTCCGGCAATCTCCCCTCCATGTGGAACACCGCGTTCGCGCCAAGGACGCCAACGATCGGGAGCAGGAACCGCAGTGTTGAGCCGCTTTCTCCGCAGAACAGCGAACATTCCGCGTCGGAAACCATTCCGACCGGCGTGACGCGCCAGTCGCCGCCGCCAAGCTCCGTGATCTCCGCGCCGAGCGCCCGCAGACAAACGATCGTCGCGCCGATGTCGTTTGAAAAGCCGTCAAAATGCAGGATCTTTGAATTTTTTCCGAGCGCCGCCGCGATCAGCAGCCGGTGCGCCATCGATTTTGAGGCCGGAATTTTGACCGTTCCGCTCCGGGAGCCGGGAAAAACTGCATGTTTCATACGATCCCTCCGGCCTGCATCCAGTCGCGCAGCGCCTCCGCCGGGACCGGCAGAATGCTGCATTTGCCGACCGCCTCCGGCACGATCAGGCTGATCTTTCCGTTCGCGACCTTTTTATCCGCCAACGCCACATTCAACAATTCGTCGGTCGAATAGGTCGTTTGATCCGGTAAGTCATATAATTTCAGAATTTTTTCGACCGCATCCAGCGTTTCCTTTGCGCAGAAGTCCTTTTTCACCGCCGCCCGCGTGATGACTGCCATGCCGATCGCGACGCACTCGCCGTGCAGCAGCGTAAAACCGCTGCACTGCTCCACCGCGTGGCCGATGGTGTGTCCAAGGTTGAGCTTCTGCCGCGCGCCGCGGTCAAATTCATCCGATAGAACGACCTGTTTCTTCATCTCCACACACGTTGAGATCACACGTTCGTATTGCTCTTTCGCCGGTTTTTCCATCAAATCGTTGAAAAATGGAACATTATCCAACAAGCCGTATTTGATGACCTCCGCGCAGCCGCAGCGGTATTCCCGCTCCGGCAGCGTGTCCAATACGTCGCAGTCGCAGACCACGAGCGACGGCTGCCAGAAGGCCCCGGCCTGATTTTTGCCGCCGTCAAGGTCGACGGCGGTCTTGCCGCCGACGGACGAATCGACCATGGCGAGCAGTGTCGTCGGCACCTGCACAAATCGGATGCCGCGCAGATACGTCGCGGCGGCAAAGCCCGCCAGATCCCCCACCACGCCGCCGCCGAGCGCGACGACCACATCGGTCCGCGAGACGCGGTTTTCGCAGAGGAAGTTCAGAACATGGCCGTAGACGGTCAGATTTTTCGAGCTTTCGCCGTGCGGAAATACGAAGGAGACGACGCGGAGGCCCGCCCGCTCCAGCGCGGCGGCGGCGCGCTTACCATAGAGGGCGAAGACACTGTCGTCCGAGACGATCGCCGCTGTCTTCGCGTCGACGGCCCCGGCGACGAGCACGCCGAGTTCGTCCAATAACCCGTGCCCGATCAGGACGTCATATTCCCGCGAGGCGGCGATGTGAATGGTGTTCAATGTCCGTCGACCTCCTCCTTGCGGCGGCGCCCTTCGTCCAGCAGAGCCGTCAGGCCCGGCAGGTCGTCCTGCTCCATCGCAAGCTCGTATTTTTGCAGATTTTCGATCAGGATGTTCAGTTCCCGCATCAGGAAATCCTTGTTTTCCAGAAATAGCTCCGCCCACATCTGCGGATTCAGCCACGCGACGCGCGTCAGATCCTTATAGCTCCCGGCGGAAAAGCCCTTGTGGCTGCCCGCGGTCGGGCTTTTGATGTAGGCGTTCGAGACGACGTGCGCCATCTGCGAGGTGAAGGCGATCATCTCGTCGTGCTTCTCCGCCGTCGTGACCGAAAAGCGTCCGAAGCCCGCCGGAGCCAGCAGCTCCTTCACGCGGGAGAGCAGCTCGATGTTGTTGAAGTCCGCCGGAACGAGCACCATCGGCGCGCCGTGGTACATGGTCGCCGTGGCGTATTTGAAGCCGGAGTTGTGCGTGCCTGCCATCGGGTGTCCGCCGAGGTAGGTGAAGCCGTACTGCTCCGCCAGCGGGAAGCAGGCTTCGCAGACGACGCGCTTCGTGCCGCAGCAGTCGATCACGACCGGCTTTTTTCCGATTTTTGCGCCGTGTTTTTGCAGATATTCCACCGCCGCGCGGGGATAGACCGCGATCAAAATGAGGTCACAGCTTGCCAGTGCATCCTCGGTCAGTTCCCCGTTCACCGCGCCCTGGAGCTTGGCAAAGTCCAGCATCTGGCGGTCGATGTCCGCAGCCAGCACCTCCCAGCCCGCAGCGTGATACGCCTTGGCGAACGAGCCGCCGATCAGGCCGAGGCCGACGATCCCGACTCTCATGCCATGACCGCCTTTCGGACCTCGGCGACCTTTTTCGCCAGCTCGTCATACTGCTCCGGACGGAGCGACTGTGCGCCGTCGCAGAGGGCGTGGATGGGGTCGTTGTGGACCTCGATGATCAGGCCGTCCGCGCCGCCCGCCGTCGCGGCCAGCGCCATCGGCGGAACGAGGCGGTTGATGCCGGTGGCGTGGCTCGGGTCGACGATGACCGGCAGGTGCGACAGCTCATGCAGCATGGGCACAGCCGCGAGGTCGAGCGTGTTGCGCGTGTAATCATCAAACGTGCGGATGCCGCGTTCGCAGAGGATGACCTGCTCGTTGCCGCTGGCCATGATGTATTCCGCGCTCATCAGCAGCTCTTTGAGCGTGTTGGCCAGGCCGCGCTTGAGCAGGATGGGCTTGTTCGTCTTGCCAAGCTCGCGCAGCAAATCAAAATTCTGCATGTTCCGCGCGCCGACCTGAAGCACGTCGACGTCGTCGAACAGCGGAAGATCGGTGATGCTCATGATCTCGGTGACGATGGGCAAGCCGGTCTCCTGCCGGGCGATCTTCAAAAGCTCCAGCCCCTCAGCCTTGAGGCCAGCAAAGTCATAGGGAGACGTACGCGGCTTGAACGCGCCGCCGCGCAGCATGTTCGCGCCGGAGGCTTTGACGGCCTTGGCCACGGCGACGATCTGCTCCTCGGTCTCGACGGAGCAAGGCCCCGCGATCATGCAGAAGCTGCCGCCGCCGATCTTCACATCGCCGACCTGCACGACCGTGTCGTCGGGGTGGTATTTGCGGTTGCAGCACTTGAACGGCTCGGTCACACGCTTGACACTGTCGACGATGTCGAGGCTGGAGACGAGGTCCATATCGACGCACGTCGTGTCGCCGACGAGGCCAAGGATCGTCTGATAACTGCCCTCGGAGACGTGGATGTTCAGGCCAAGATTTTTCAGCCAGCTGATGAGCTGGTCACGGCTCTCCTTGGCGACGCCGTGCTTCAAGACTACGACCATAATGTTATCCTCCTGATTTTCCGGAAGTTGTTTATTTCATGAAAAAACGCTGCACAGGCTGGGCCTGTGCAGCGTCGAAAGACTTTTTTAGCTCCCGAATTTTTGCAACACAAATCAGCCTTACTATGGATTCATAGTAAAGTAGTAAAAGTATGCAAAAATGATGGAAGCGTTCGTCATGTCAAAAATCCTCTTGTCGATTTATGATATTTAACTATAGCACGATTTTCCGGAATGTCAACCGGAAAATCGCCGATTTTTGCAGTTCTTCGAAGTCCTAG
>CAJMLC010000070.1 GCA_905214155.1 uncultured bacterium
ATATCAGATGATATGCGCGGCCTTGCCTTGGTAACATATTGTTGGGAGGGTAATGGTATGCCGGTATTATTGCGGATCTGGGACACGCTGCGGCGGCTGGGGCAGTTGGCCCGGCGCGCGGAGCGGCCCAACGGATAACAGAGGAGCGAAACAGCAATGAGAAAAACCAAGATCGTATGTACCATCGGCCCGGCCAGCAGCGACCGCGCCGTGTTCGCCGACATGTGCCGCGCGGGGCTGAACGTCGCGCGGCTGAACTTCTCCCACGGGACGCATGAAGAGCAGAAGGCAAAGCTCGACATGATCAAATCCGTCCGGGAAGAGCTGAACCTGCCCATCGCGATCCTGCTGGACACAAAGGGGCCGGAATACCGCATCCGCACGTTCCGGAACGGGAAGATCACGCTGAACGACGGCGACACCTTCACGTTCACCACGCGCGAACTCGAGGGCGACGAGGGCATCGTCAGCGTCAGCTATAAGGGCCTCGCACAGGAGATGCACAAAGGCGACAAGATCCTCGTCAACAACGGCCTCGTCATCTTCGAGGTGCTCGGCGTCGAGGGCGAGGACATCCACTGCCGCGTCGAGGTCGGCGGCGAGCTCTCTGACCGGAAGAGCATGAGTTTCCCGAACAAGGTCCTCAAGCAGACCTATCTCAGCGAGCAGGATAAGGCCGATCTGCTGTTCGGCATCGAGAACGGCGTCGACTTCGTCGCGGCCTCGTTCGTCTCCTGCAAGCAGGACGTGCTCGACCTTAAGGAATTCCTCGCGGCCAACGGCGGCGAGAAGATCGACGTGATCGCGAAGATCGAAAACCGCGCGGGCGTCGACAACATCAACGAGATCTGCGAGGCCTGTGAGGGCATCATGGTCGCCCGCGGCGACCTTGGCGTCGAGGTCCCGTTCACCGAGCTGCCCGCCATCCAGAAGCGCCTCATCACCACCTGCCGCCTGCTCGGCAAGCGGGTCATCACGGCGACCGAGATGCTCGAATCCATGATCCACAACCCGCGCCCGACGCGCGCGGAGATCTCCGACGTGGCCAACGCTGTCTACGACGGTTCGAGCGCCGTCATGCTCTCCGGCGAGAGCGCCGCGGGCAAATACCCGGTGCAGTCGGTCGCGACGATGGCGGCCATCGTCGGCGAGACGGAGCAGCACATCAACTATGAAAAGCGCTTCCGCAAGGCGGATTTCAAGATCAACAGCCTGCTCGACGCCATCTCGCACGCGACGTGCGGCATGGCCATCGACATCGGCGCGAAGTGCATCGTCGTCAGCTCCCTGTCCGGCCGGACGGTCCGGATGGTGTCGCGCTTCCGCGTGCCGATGGACATCATCGGCATGGCCACGAACAAGCGCGTCTGGTATAAGCTGGCCCTCTCGTGGGGCGTCATCCCGGTGCTGAGTGAGCAGTTCAAGTCCATCGACGTGCTCTTCTACCACGCGGAGCGCGTCGCGCAGCAGACGCTCCAGCTCCGCGAGGGCGACAAGGTCGTCATGACCGGCGGCATCACCGACGGTACATCCGGCAACACGAACCTCATCAAGGTCGAAACGATCTGAGACGTATCTGAAAACAGGAGAAAAGCCCCGGAGAAGGCACAAAAAGCCGTCTCCGGGGCGCTTTTTTACAAACATGTCCCGCATCCGGATGGATGCGGGACATCTGAATTACAGGGCGGCAACGGCGGCCTTGATGTCGCCGAGCATGTAGAGCGAGCCGTAGCAGAGGACGACGCCGTCCTTTCCCGCGTGCTCCACCGCCAGCTTCACGCCGTCCGCGACCGTGTCACACGGCGTGACGGGCTTGCCGAACGTGGCGAGGTACTTCGCCAGATCCTTCGCGTCCAGCGCGCGGGGGTTGCCCGGCGTGACCGTGATGAATTCCTTGGCAAACGGCGCGACGTTGGCGTACATACAGTGGAAATCCTTGTCGCCAAGGACGCCGGTGAGCACCGTGAGGGGCCGGCCGGCGAGATAATCGTCGATGTTCTTGACGAGGGCCTCGATGCACTGCGGATTGTGTCCGCCGTCGATGATGAACAGCGGGTCTTTGCGCAGCAGCTCGAACCGGCCGGGCCACTTGACGTCCTTCAGGCCCTTGCGCACGGCCTCCTCTGGCAGGTTCCAGCCGCGCTCACGCAGCGCGTCGACCGCGGTCAGCACGACGGCGGCGTTGTGCAGCTGGTGGTCGCCAAGGAGCGGCAGCTCCAGCGCCTCATAGCCGTCGCAGTCGAAGACCTGGCCTTCGAGGCCGTGTGAGCGGAGACGGATGGAATCAAAATCGGCCTTATGCAGCTTCGCGCCGACCTTGGCGCAGCGGTCTTCGAACACCGCCTCCACAGACGGCTGCTCGCGGTAGATGACGGCGTCGCAGCCGGGCTTGATGATGCCGGACTTTGTCGCGGCGATCTTCTCGAGCGTGTCGCCGAGGACTTCGGTATGGTCAAGGCCGATGTTGCAGAGGATCGCGACCTCCGGCGGCAGGATGACGTTCGTTGCGTCGAATTCGCCGCCCATGCCGACCTCGCAGACGACGATGTCGCACTTCTGCCGCGCGAAATATTCAAAGCCGATGGCCGTGACCATTTCAAATTCGGTCGGCTGCTCGAAGATGGACTCCGCGAACGGCTTGACGTATTCGGTCAGCGCGCAGATGTCGTCGTTGGAGATCATCTGGCCGTTGACCTGGATGCGCTCGCCGAATTCGACGATGTAGGGCGAGGTATAGAGGCCGGTCTTGTAGCCCGCGGCCTGGAAGATCGAGGCCAGCATGGCGCAGGTGGAGCCTTTGCCGTTCGTGCCCGCGACGTGGACAAATTTACATTTGCGTTCGGGGTGGCCCATGGCATCGAGCAGCGCGGTGATGCGCTCGAGGCCGGGGATGCTGCCCTTCCAGCAGACGGCGTGGATATAATGCAGGGCTTCGTCAAGAGTCATCATGGTGGAATTACTTCTTTCTTCTGTTTCCGAATTATTTCTTTTCACGCATCACCGGCGGCCAGAGCTTGGTCGCGGTGAAGACCTTGGAGCGATAAAGCAGCCAGACGATCAGCGTATCGAGCACGAACGTGACCACAAACTGGATCGAGCGCGCGGCCAGCTTCGTCAGGAAGAATGCCTCAAACGCGTCGCCGCCGTAGACCTTGGCGAGTGCGAAGCTCTGCCACAGGATGGAGCCGAGCGTAATGGCCGGCAGGAACGCCAGCGCGATGCGCCCGATATTGACCTTTTTCACCAGCATCGGCCGGAACAGGCCCGCGCACAAGCCGTACAGGATCGGTGGGATGCAGAACATCGGGTTATAGCCGTAGCCCGAGAACAGGCACCCGACAAAGTCGGCCACAAAGCCGACCAGCGCGCCGGGGATCGGCCCGAAGAGCATGCCCGCGATGAAGATCGGCACGGCCTCGAGCGAGAAGCGCGTCGTCTCATTCGGCATCGGGATGATGAGCCGCGCCAGCACGACCGAGATGGCCGCGAGCAGGGCGGACGTGGCAAGGATGCGGACATTTTTCAGACCGGTATGCTGCGCGGCGGGCGCAGCGGCTGCTTGATTTTTGAGCATAAAAAAGCCTCCTAATCTGGAGAAGCCTTTCATGAATCGCCTGCGGCCTTCGGCGGATCTTTTGCCCCAATCCTGCGGTTTGAAAACCTTGGAATATTGCGCAGCCGTTGGCGACAACGGAGCCTTACGGATGCGGCATACCCCTTGCGGGTACACAAAGTATTCCGGCGGTTTCAAACCTTGGCTTGTGCCAAAATCTCTCTCCGAATGCTCTTGTCGATTACATGTAAGCCTTCTCTTATAAAAATTGGAGGAGGTTAAAGATATGAACTTTTCTGGAAATCGGAAACTGCATGCTGTACAATTTCTCTTTGCCATAGCGGATGCGAAATGACACCGCGGGGCCAGCCCCTTCGCCCGGCGGCAACCTCCCATCCAACCGGTACTTGACGCGTCATTCCTACTCATGCAACGTTCGGGTACGCACATACTGTTAAATTAGCAGGCTCACATCTTCCTGCCCTTAAAATCGCTCCTGAGACCATTGTACCGTATTTTTGGAAAAACGCAAGTGGTATTTCGATATTTTTTGATTGATTTTTCCGGCCGCGGAAAATTTTTTCGCGCCCTATTGACAAATGCGGCGCGCGGTGATATAACATAACCAACCTACCAGATTGGTGTGAATTAAAAGCCGGATCGCAGGAGGTATTTCATGAATCATCGATTCCCCATTCTGCTGCGGCAGAATTTCCGCTTTGGACGAATGTGTGTCCGCTGCTGTTGTCGCTGAATGCCACCATTACAGAAATGAAAGGAATGAACACCATGTCCAACTATAAATTTGAAACGCTTCAGGTCCACGTCGGTCAGGAGACCGCCGATCCCGCTACCGATTCCCGCGCCGTGCCGATCTACGCCACGACGTCTTATGTCTTCAAGGACTCCGCACAGGCGGCGGGCCGCTTTGGCCTGACCGAGGGCGGCAACATCTATACCCGCCTGATGAACCCGACGAGCGATGTGTTTGAAAAGCGCATTGCGGCGCTCGAGGGCGGCGCGGCCGCGCTGGCTACGGCCTCCGGCTCGGCGGCCATCACCTACGCCGTGCAGAACATCGCCATCGCGGGCGACCATATCGTCTCCGCGGCCAACCTCTATGGCGGCACGCACAATCTCTTCGCCAACACCCTCGTCGAACAGGGCCTCACGACCACATTCGTCGACCCGTCTGACCCCGAGAATTTTGAAAAAGCCATCCAGCCGAACACCAAGCTGCTCTACGCCGAGACGCTGGGCAACCCGAACTCCGACGTCATCGACCTCGAGGCCATCGCGGCCATCGCCCACAGGCACGGCATCCCGCTCATCGTCGACAGCACGTTCGCCACACCCTATCTCATCCGTCCGATCGAGCACGGCGCGGACATCGTCGTCCACTCGGCAACGAAGTTCATCGGCGGCCACGGCACGGTCATGGGCGGCGTCGTGATCGACGGCGGCAAGTTCAACTGGGCGCAGAATGACAAGTTCCCCGGTCTCTCGAAGCCGAATCCCTCGTACCACGGCGTGGTCTTCACCGAGGCGGCAGGGAACCTTGCCTACATCACCAAGCTCCGCACCACGCTGATGCGCGACCAGGGCGCGACGATCTCGCCGTTCAACTCCTTCCTGCTGCTGCAGGGCCTCGAGACGCTCTCGCTGCGCGTCGAGCGCCATGTGGAAAATGCGCTGAAGGTCGTCGACTTCCTGAACCATCATCCGCAGGTCGAAAAGGTCCACCATCCGTCCCTCGCCACGGGCCGGGAAAAGGAACTCTACGACCGCTATTTTCCGAACGGCGCGGCCTCCATCTTCACGTTTGAGATCAAGGGCGACGCCGAGACGGCCAAGAAGTTCACCGAGAGCCTCACGCTCTTCTCCCTGCTGGCCAACGTGGCCGACGTGAAGTCGCTGGTCATCCATCCGGCGTCCACCACGCATTCGCAGCTGTCCGACGAGGAGCTCCGTGCCTGCGGCATTTCGCCGACCACCATCCGCCTGTCCATCGGCACCGAGCACATCGACGACATCCTCGCCGACCTGCAGCAGGGCTTTGACGCCGTGAAGTGATTTTTGTCAACACCGTGCCATTGATCGTCAACGAATTATGAAATTGAACGAATTATTTCGGAGGTAACATCATGTCTCATATCTATACATCCGCAGATCAGCTCATCGGCAAGACGCCGCTTCTGGAGCTCACGCACATCGAAAAGAAATTTGACCTGAAGGCGAAGATCCTCGCCAAGCTCGAATACTTCAATCCCGCCGGTTCGGTCAAGGACCGCGTGGCCCGCGCCATGATCGACGACGCCGAGGCGAAGGGCCTGCTGAAGGAAGGCTCCGTCATCATCGAGCCGACCTCCGGCAACACCGGCATCGGTTTGGCGTCCGTCGCGGCGGCGCGCGGCTATCGCATCATCATCGTCATGCCGGAGACCATGTCCGTCGAGCGGCGGCAGCTGATGAAAGCCTACGGCGCGGAGCTCGTCCTCTCCGACGGCGCGAAGGGCATGAAGGGCGCGATCGCAAAGGCGGACGAGCTGGCAAAGGAAACGCCGAACAGCTTTATCCCCGGCCAGTTCGTGAACCCCGCGAACCCGAAGGCCCACTTTGAGACCACCGGCCCCGAGATCTGGGCCGACACCGACGGCAAGGTCGACTATTTCGTCGCGGGCGTCGGCACCGGCGGCACGATCACCGGCGTGGGCGAATTTTTGAAGTCGAAGGATGCTTCGGTCAAGGTCGTGGCCGTCGAGCCGAAGACCTCCGCCGTCCTGTCCACCGGCGTGGCCGGCCCGCACAAGATCCAGGGCATCGGCGCGGGCTTCGTCCCCGATGTGCTGGACACCAAGGTCTATGACGAGATCATCCCGGTCGAGAACGAAGATGCGTTTGCCACCGGCAAGCTCGTCGGCCGGTCCGAGGGAGTCCTCGTCGGCATTTCCTCCGGCGCGGCCCTGTGGGCGGCAATCGAGGTGGCCAAGCGGCCCGAGAACGCGGGCAAGAACATCGTCGTCCTCCTGCCCGATACCGGCGGCCGCTATCTCTCCACGCCGCTGTTCGCCGACTGAATCGCAAAATAATCTCAAATTGGTACTGTCATTTGCCGCTATTTGTGTTAAAATAGCGGCAAATGATTTTATATGGAGCAAACCATGGCTTACCAGAGAATTTTGACCATTCAGGATATTTCGTGCGTCGGGCAGTGCTCGCTGACCGTCGCGCTGCCGATTTTGTCTGCCTGCGGGCACGAGACGGCGGCACTGCCGACGGCGGTGCTCTCGACGCACACGGGCCGCTTCCAGGGCTATACGTTCCGCGACCTGACGGACGACATCCCCGGCATTCAGGCACACTGGGAGCGCGAAGGACTGGATTTTTCGGCGGTCTATACCGGCTATCTCGCCTCCGCGCGGCAGATCGCGCTGGTGCGGGACGTGATCCGCTCGCGGCTGCGGCCGGGCGGCGTTTTGATCGTCGACCCGGCGATGGCGGACGATGGAAGGCTTTACAGCGGCTTCGGCACGGATGTCGTCGACGCGATGCGGATGCTCTGCGCCGGGGCGGACTATCTGCTGCCGAATGTGACGGAGGCCGCGCTGCTGGCCGGGATGGACTACCGGGAGGAGTTCGACCGGGCGTATGCCGAACGGCTGGCTGCGGGTGCGGCGGCGTCGGCACGGCAGACGGTCATTCTGACGGGCGTTGGCTTTGAACCAGGAAAAACGGGATTCCTGCTCTGGAAAGACGGGGAAAGCAGCTATTATGCCCACGAAAAATCGGCGTGCGGCGGCTATGGCACGGGCGATGTGTTCGCCGCCGCGTTCACCGGCGCGCTGCTGAGCGGGATCGGAACGGAGCAGGCAGCGCGTATTGCAGCGGAGTATACCGGCCACTGCGCGGCGCGCACGGCGCAGGACCCGGCACACTGGTACGGATTGGAATTTGAGCCGGAGCTGTCATGGCTCATCCGGAGATTGGAGGAACGGGAATGAAGGTATTGGTCGCGATGAGCGGCGGCGTCGATTCGAGTGTCGCCGCTCAGCTTCTGACCGAACAGGGCCACACCTGCATCGGCTGCACGATGAAGCTCTACGGCAACGAGGACGCGGGCCTCTCAAAAGGCCACACCTGCTGCTCGCTCGACGATGTGGAGGACGCGCGGAGCGTGGCCTACCGGCTCGGGATGCCGTATTATGTGTTCAATTTCGCGGACGATTTCCGGGACAAGGTCATCCGCCGCTTCGCCGAGAGCTATGAGGCCGGGCGGACGCCGAACCCCTGCATCGACTGCAACCGGTTTATGAAATTTGACCGGCTCTATGAGCGGGCGAAGATCCTCGGCTGCGATCATGTCGCGACTGGGCACTATGCGCGGATCGAGGAGCGGGACGGGAAATTCGTCCTGAAAAAGGCGCTCGACCCGGCCAAGGATCAGAGCTATGTGCTCTACACGATGACGCAGGAACAGCTGGCGCACACGCTCTTCCCGCTGGGCGGCTATTCGAAGCCGGAGGCGCGGAAGCTCGCGGAGGACGGGGGACTGGTCAACGCGGAAAAGCCCGACAGCCAGGATATATGCTTCGCGCCGGACGGCGACTATGCCGCCGCCATCGAGCGCTACACCGGCAAAAAGCCGCAGCCGGGCAACTTTGTCGACGCGGACGGCAACGTCCTCGGGCAGCACAAGGGCATCATCCACTATACGATCGGGCAGCACCGGGGCCTCGGCCTCGGGCAGAATGAGCGGGCCTACGTGTGTAAAATTTGTCCGGCGGACAACACGGTCGTCCTCGGGCCGTCGGAGGCGCTGTTCCGGCGGGACGCTTCGGCGGCGGACGTGAACTGGATCTCGGGGCAAGCACCGGACGGGCCCATCCGCTGCTGCGCGAAGGTGCGCTACCGCCAGACCGAGCAGCCGGCGACGGTCACGCCGCGGCCGGACGGCGGCGCGGACATCCTCTTTGATGAGCCGCAGCGCGCCATCACGCCGGGGCAGGCCGCGGTGTTCTACGACGGCGACGTCGTCCTCGGCGGCGGCGTGCTGGAATGATTTCATACATCATCGGAAGTACGATAGGATTCGTAGGGGCGGGCATTGCCCGCCCGCCTCTTTGCGCCCCCATTCTTTTCTTTCTCTTCTTTGAGAAAGAAAAGAATCGTCGCGCCCGGTGAAGAAAAGGAAAGAGAAGCCCTCCAAAACCGGAAGTGCCCCCGTATCCCCAAACTGTGACCCAGCGCAGCGGTCACAGTTTGGAAAGGAAGAAGGAGCCAGCGAATATGGAGCTTTCGCCGCCCCGGCGGAAGCGCAATGCAGCTGGCTTCTTCTGACGCCGCGCCGCACACGATCTTGATGATGGCAGGCAGACGACAGCGGCGCGCGTTTTTTTATGTGTCGTAAGATATGGGGCATACGGGGCAAGAAAATGCGCCGCCTGCGATGCAGGCGGCGCGTTTTGCATGGTTTGAATTATGCCATGCCGGCGGTGATGATGGCCATCTTATAGACCTCATCGGCGTTGCAGCCGCGGGAGAGGTCGTTGATCGGGGCATTCAGACCCTGCAGGATCGGGCCGTAGGCCTCGAAGCCGCCGAGGCGCTGCGCGATCTTATAGCCGATGTTGCCGGCCTCGATGCACGGGAAGATGAACGTGTTGGCGTAGCCGGCGACCTTGGAGCCGGGGAACTTCAGCTGGCCGACGACCGGAGAGACGGCGGCGTCGAACTGCATTTCGCCGTCGATGGCCATCTCGGGGGCCAGCTCCTTGGCGATCTCGGTAGCCTTCTGACTCAGCGCGACCGTGCCGCCCTTGCCGGAGCCCTTCGTGGAGAAGGACAGCAGCGCGACCTTCGGGTCGATGCCGAAGAACTCTGCCGTG
>CAJMLC010000071.1 GCA_905214155.1 uncultured bacterium
AAACGGCAGCCTTTTCTGCGGTATTGGCAGTAAGGCAAAAGGCGAAAGATTTCGCTGACAGAATATCGGGCCTTTTACAGTCACGATTATCGTAAAAAGCAGAAACCGCCACTCTGCCAAGTGACGGTTTCTATCCATTAGAAATCTAACGAACCAGAGCCAACCGCTTGCCGCAGCGCCCTTTTGTACTTCTATTATAGCTGGTTTTGCCGCCTTGTCAAGGGGCGGCCTTTTTGTTGTCAGATCATGCTGGGCTGCCAGCAGTCGGGCGCTTCGAGGCCCATCATTTTTACGATGGTCGGAGCGACGTTGGCAAGGCCGTAGTGACCGTCCTTGATCTCGTACTTGTTGTCCGGATCGTAGATGATGAAGGGGACGGGGTTCAGCGAGTGCGCGGTGCGGACGCTGGTCTTGCCCTTCTTCGTCTCGGTCATCTGGTCGGCGTTGCCGTGGTCGGCGGTGACGAGGACGGTGTAGCCGTACTTGTCGGCGGCCTCGATCACGCGGCCGACGCTTGCGTCGACAGCCTCCATGGCTTTGATGACTGCGGGCAGGACGCCGGTGTGGCCGACCATGTCGCCATTCGGGTAGTTGCAGCGCAGGAACTGGAACTGATGGCTCGCCATGTTCTCGACCATCTTGTCGGTGATCTCCTTCGACTTCATGGCCGGGGCCTGATCGAACGGGATGACGTCGGACGGAACTTCGTCATAGACCTCGAGATTTTCGTCGACCTTGCCGGAGCGGTTGCCGTTCCAGAAGTAGGTGACGTGGCCGTATTTCTGCGTCTCGGAGACGGCATATTCGTGGATGCCCGCCTTGCAGAGCACTTCGGTCAAGGTGTTCTTAATGACCGGCGGCTCGACGAGATAATGCTGCGGGATCTTCAGATCGCCGTCGTATTCGAGCATGCCGGCAAACTTCACACCGGTATAGTCGCTGCGGTCGAACTTGGCGAAGTCCTTGCGGTCGAACGCGAGGGAGATCTCCTGCGCGCGGTCACCGCGGAAGTTGAAGAGGATGACGCTGTCGCCGTTGGCGATCTTGCCGACCGGTTGGCCGTTCTCGGCCACGACGAACGGCAGCAGATCCTGATCGATCATGCCGGGGTTCTCGGCGCGATAGGTCTCGATGGCGTCCTTCGCAGAGGCGAACTGGCGGCCCTCGCCGAGGACGTGGGTCTTCCATCCGGCCTCGACCATCGGCCAGTTGGCCTCATAGCGGTCCATCGTGATGACCATACGGCCGCCGCCGGAGGCAATTTTATAGGTATGCGTGCCGTCATTCAGGCCGGCCAGCACATCTTCGAGCTGCTGCACGTACTCGAGCGCGCTCGTCGCCGGGACGTCGCGGCCGTCGAGCAGGATGTGGCAGTAGACGCGCGGCAGATCGAGTTCACGCGCCTTTTTCAGCATCGCGATCAGGTGCGAAATATTGGAATGGACGTTGCCGTCGGACAGCAGGCCGAGGAAATGCAGCGCATGACCGGCCTTTGCGTTGTCGACCAGCTCCAACCACGTCTTCGACTGGAACAGCGCGCCGGATTCGATGGACTCCTGCACGAGCTTCGCGCCCTGCGAGTAGATCTGGCCGCAGCCGAGGGCGTTGTGGCCGACTTCGCTGTTGCCCATGTCGTCATCGGTGGGCAGACCGACGGCGGTGCCGTGGGCTTTGAGCCAGGTCATGGGGCAGGTCGCCATCAGGCGGTCGAGCACGGGCGTCTTTGCCTGCGCCACGGCATCGCCGGGGCCGCCGTCGCCGCGGCCAACGCCATCCATAATGACCAATACGATCGGTTTTTTCATAGGTATGACCTCCATCTGAGAGAACTCTTCTTTTGCGTCCCTATTCTACACCATTTTCCGCCGGTTTACAATGTGATTTTTTGATTTTTTGGATGTGGTCTTCTGCAAGTTTGTAGACGCCGTCGAAATCGACGTGTGGATTGTAGACCGATTCCAGCTCGTCATGCAGCGCCTTGGCCTGACGGAGTTCATCGTAGGCACGGGCGTAGTGCGCGCGATAGCGCTCGGTCAGGCGCATCAGTTCCGGCAATTTGGGGACAAGCTCTTCGCAGCGGTAGAACTGCCCAAGGTCGAGATACGCGCCGGACGCGGCCGGGAAGGGCACCTCGCGCACGTGCGGGGCCGTTCCGTCGACGTAGGCGATCTGCCACGCCGGGACATACACGCCGTCGACGGAGTCCGGATCACCGGAGCAGAGGACGTATTCCACGTCCAGCCCTGCGTCCTCCGCCGCGCGGCCGATGGCCTTCATGAAGCTCGATTTGCCGCAGCCGGGCCCACCCTTGAGCACCCACAAAAATGTTTCGCTCTCCGGCGGGCAGAATTCATCGTAGACGGAGACGAAGCCGCCGCCGGTGTTCGCGCCGAGAAAATAATGCCGCACAGCCATACACATCCCTCGATTTCTTAGAAGATACCGATAGGATATGCCGGCTGTGCGGAATTGGTGCATCATTTAATTGAGGGCCATGTCCTGATGCGCGAACAGCGCGTCGATGCGGGTGCGGAGCGGCGCGAACTCCGGCGCGTCCAGCGCCTCGGCAGATGTGATGCAGTCCGCCGCGGCGCGCTGCGCGTCCTGAAGCGTTTGCAGGTCCATCTGCAGGCTGGCCATTTTGAACAGCGGCAGACCGTGCTGCCGGTTCCCGAGGAAGTCGCCCGGGCCGCGCTGCGCGAGATCGGTTTCTGCGATTTTGAAGCCGTCGTTCGTGGCGCAGAGGGCTTTCAGCCGCGCCTGCGTCTCGGGATTGCGGTTCGACGAAAAGAGCACGCAGTAGGACTGCGCATCCCCGCGCCCGACGCGGCCCCGCAGCTGATGGAGCTGCGCGAGGCCGAAGCGGTCGGCGTTTTCAATGACCATGAGCGTCGCATTCGGGACGTCGACGCCGACCTCGACAACGGTCGTGCAGACGAGGATGTCGGTCTCGTGGCGGGCAAAGGCGGCGAGGGCCGCCTCCTTGTCCGTACCTTTCATTTTTCCGTGCAGCAGCCCGACGCGGAGATCGGGGAAGACCGTCGTGCGCAACGCCTCGGCCCAGGCCTCGGCGCTTTTCAGGCTGTCGTCGTCGGTCTCCTCGACGGCGGGGCATACAATATAAACCTGATGGCCCGCCGCGCACTGCTTGCGCGTGAAGGCGTGGATGCGCTGGCGCATCGACTCGCCAACGAGGAATGTCTCCACCGGGCTCCGCCCCGGCGGAAGCTCATCGAGCACGGAGACGTTCAGGTCGCCGTAGGCGAGCAGCGCCAGCGTGCGCGGAATGGGCGTGGCCGACATGACGAGCAGGTGCGGGGAATGTCCCTTTGCCGCGAGCCGGGCGCGCTGCGCAACGCCGAAGCGGTGCTGCTCGTCGGCAATGACGAGGCCGAGATCATGGAAAACGGTCTTTTCCGAGAAGAGCGCATGCGTGCCGACGATCAGCTGGATGCTCCCGTCGGCCAGCCCGGCGAGCACCGGGCGGCGCTGCGCCGTGGTCATCGAGCCGGTGAGCAGCGCGATCGAAATGCCGAGCGGCGTGAGCAGACGCGAGAGCGTCGCCGCATGCTGCTCCGCGAGGATCTCCGTCGGGGCCATGAACGCGGCCTGATGGCCGTTTTGCATGACGCAGAAGGCTGCCGCGGCGGCGACCATCGTCTTGCCGCTGCCGACGTCGCCCTGCACGAGCCGGTTCATCGGTACGCCGGAGGCGAGATCGTGCAGAATATCATCGATCGCGCGCTGCTGCGCGCCAGTGAGCCGGAAGGGGAGCGCCACGTCAAACGGAGACATGCAGTCTGTCCGGCAGGGCTCGGCCTCGCCGCGCGTCTGCCGGCTGCGCAGCAGGGCCAGACCTGCGGAGAACACGAAAAATTCCTCAAAGACCAGCCGCCGCCGGGCTTCGTTCAAAAGCTCTGCGTCCAGCGGCCGGTGGATCATTTCGTAGGCCATCGGGGCGGGGCAGAGGCGATACTGCTGCCGGACGGTCTCCGGCAGAATGTCGGGGAGCGCACTTCGGCAGGCGTCCAGCGCCTGCGCGATGCAGGCGGCGAGCACGCGGCTGGTGATCCCGGCGGTGAGCGGGTAGATGGGCACAAGGCGGCCCGTGACCTGCCCGGCGGCCTCTGCGGATTCGAAGCTGGGGTTCGCCATCTGGCCGGGATGGTCGGCGCGGACGGCGCCGTAGAAGATGTAGCTTTTGCCGTAGACGAGCTGATTTTTGCGATAGGACTGGTTGAACCACGAGAGCGTCAGCTGCCCGGTCTCATCCGCAACGCGCGCGCGCGTCAGCTCCATGCCGCGGCGGATGTAGGCCGTCGTGGGCTGGGAGATGACCATGGCCTCGAAGCAGGCGGGCACGTCCGGCTCCAGCGCGGCGATGGCGACGCGCTTCGTCCGGTCCTCATAGCCGCGCGGGAAGAAGGCGATGAGGTCGTAGAGCGTGAAGATGCCGAGCTTTTCCAGCTGGCGGGCCCTGGCCGGGCCGACGCCCTTCAGCGCCGTGACGGGAGAAAATAAGTCGATGATGTCCACGCTCCTTTCTGCGGATCGATTGGGGTTATCGAAGGGAGATCACTTCTTTAATATGTACGACAGTGCTTCTACATCCTCCGGACTGGTTGCCCAGCTTGTGGCGAAGCGGATGATCGTATGGGCATCATCATACGCTTCCCGGAAGCCAAATTCCACCTGCTTCGCCAGGCGCTCCATTGCGGCATTTTCGATGATGCAGAAAACCTGATTTGTCGGGGAATCAAAGCAGAGCGCATAGCCGTTTTGAGAGAGGATCTGCCGGATGCGAGAGATAGACCATGCCGGGCATGACCATGTGGTCGTGGTTGGCGTCGTGCTGGTATTCGTCCAGAAGCGTCCGGATCTGGTCTGCACGGATCTTTCCGTTGTGGTGCGGCAGCGTCAGGACTTTGTGTCCGCCGAACTCGATCGCACCGGCCTCGTGTACGCTGATGTGCCCGGTGCTTGCGGCGATCACGCCCTGATAGCTTTTCAGCATGGCGCCGATCACCGTGGCGTTTGTCTGCATATAGTCACAGGAAAAGGACAAGGAATGCTCCGCATTCGGGTGCTCCTTTTGCGATAAGATTCGTAGGGGCGGGCGTTGCCCGCCCGCTTTTTCGCGACCCCATTTCCTTTTCTCTGCCAGAAAAGGAAACGGTGTCGCCCGCCAAAGGAAAAGAGGGCCGTGCAAGACCGGGAGTGCGAACCGTGCCGCCATCGCGTCAGAAGAAGCCAGCTGCATTGCGCTTCCGCCGGGGCGGCGAAAACTCCATATCCGCAGCCTTCTTCTGACGCCGCGATGCGCAGAGCGCAGAGACCTTTCGGGTGGTAGGGTCTGGTGTAACGGACAGCTTGAGTCTGAGATTTTCAGAGTCAAATTCAGGACAACGGTTCGCACTGGCCCTCTTTCTTTTCTTGGAAGATTGAAACCGTTCTTTTCTTTCTGGCAGAGAAAGAAAAGAATGGGTTCAAAAAAGGGCCGATGAGTACCCGCAAGGGGCAGGCCGCATCTGTAACGCTCCTTCGTCGCGAACAGCTGCGCTCGGCATCGACCCCTACGGAGTGCGGCGGAAAAAGATCCGTCATAACAAAAATAACGGGTATCCGGCCTAAAACGGATACCCGTTATTCTGTTACCAGTCTTACCCGGCAGATGTACGATCCGTGACCCCGGCCGGAACCGGTTTTCAGGACATCTGCCTGAGCCAGAGGGGATCATTCGGGAAACATCAGGCCAGCTTGTTCATCTTCAGGGCAATGCTGCTCTTCTTGCGGGCTGCATTATTCTTGTGAATAATACCCTTTTTGACAGCCTGATCGATGGACTTCACCGCAGCCGTGTAAGCGCTATCGGCCTGCTCTTTGTTACCTTCGGCAACAGCAGCTTCGAACTTCTTCAGCGTGGTCTTGAGTGCGGACTTGGCCATCTTGTTACGCTCGTTGTTGACCTTGGAAACCAGAACTCTCTTCTTAGCAGACTTAATGTTGGGCATGACTACACCTCCTCCAATAGCGTTAATACCGAAACAATTACCGTTTCATGCAGAAATACATTATAGCCGCACCTCGCGATAAAATCAATCCCTATTTTCGGTTTTTTTCCAAAAAAATTTCGCATAGGCAAAAGCAGTCTGGGAAAAATAGGACAGAGGTGAGAAATTTTGAATCTGAGGACCGATCTGGCCATGGAGGACCATGCCCTCTGGCAGCGCAGCGCGAAGCGGCAGACAAAGTTTTCCGGCGTGCGCGCGCGGGAAGAGGAGGAAGGCGGCGTAAAGATCACGACTGTGGAGATCCTGGATGAAGAAGGCGAACGCGCGCTCGGCAAGCCGCGCGGGGCCTATGTGACATTGGAGTGTGCGCCCGCGCGAGAGTCCACGGCGTTTGCTGCGCAGGCGATGCTTCTGGCGCGGCGCATCCGCGCGCTGCTCCCGACCCGCGGCCATGTACTGGTGGCCGGGCTCGGCAACGATGCGGTGACGCCGGATGCCGTCGGGCCGGAGACTTTGCGGAACCTGATCGTCACCCGCCACCTCAAGCGTTCGCTGCCCGCTGTGTTTTCTGCATTTTCCACAGTCAGCGCACTCGCACCCGGCGTCCTCGCCACCACCGGCACGGAGAGCGCGGAGCTGATCGCGGCCGCGGTACGGCAGATCCAGCCAGACGCGGTGATCGCGGTGGATGCGGTGGCGGCAAGGGGTGCGGAGCGGGTGTGTGCGGCGGTGCAGCTGTCCACAGCGGGTATCACACCGGGTTCGGGTGTGGGGAACGCGCGGACAGCCATCGACCGGACGACCCTGGGCGTACCCGTATTGGCCATCGGGGCGCCGACGGTGATGGACCTCGGGGGGTATGGCACGAAAGAGGGAACGATCCCGGACGGAATGATCCTGACTCCGCGCGATATTGATGCAAAAATCAGACTTTTGGGGCGCTGGATCGGCCTCGGGATCGATCTGGCGCTGCATGAGGGGCTGGACGTGGAGACGGCGGAGAGTTTCCTCGCATAATGTTCAAAACAGTTATGTAAACTTAATTATGCGGGGCGGGAACAAAAGCATGGGAAAAAGTTCTGTGGACAACTGTGTGGAAATGTGGATTCTTCGTTGAAAGACACGAGTTTTTCACAGACTCCACAGAGTTGTCCACAAGGGCGCTTTGGACATTTTCGGCGGAAATCGCGGGTGACAGAACATTCCGGCGCGGCAATTACGTCGACAAAAAAGAGAGATTACGGTCAACCCGGCACGGAGAAATTTGAAAAAAAGTCCGCGAAACGGCGGCGCGGACGGCGCGAAGAGCGCCGGAAGGGCGCGTGGCCTGAAAGTGGAGGATGGTTATGCTGGGAAAAGTGGAGATCTGCGGCGTGAATACGTCGCGGCTGCAGACGCTTTCAAACGAGGAGATGATGCGGCTGATCGAGCTGGCGCAGAAGGGGGATCAGGCGGCGAAGCAGCGGCTGGTGGAGGGAAATCTGAAGCTGGTGCTGTCGGTGATCCAGCGGTTTCTGGGCCGCGGGGAGAATCCGGACGACCTGTTTCAGGTGGGCTGCATCGGGCTGCTGAAGGCGATCGCGAATTTCGACACGACGAAAGACGTCCGGTTTTCGACCTACGGCGTGCCGATGATCGCGGGCGAGCTGCGGCGGTATCTGCGGGATTACAGCCCGATCCGCGTGAGCCGGTCGGTGCGGGACCTCGCGTACCGCGTTTTGCAGTGTAAGCAGGCGATGACGGCGGAAAATGGGCGCGAGCCGACATTCGCGCAGATCGCGGAGCGACTCGGCGTGCCGGAGGAGGACGTGGTCGGCGCGATGGACGCGGTGAGCACGCCGGTCTCGCTCTACGAGCCGGTATACACCGACGGCGGCGACCCGCTGACGGTGATGGATCAGGTACGGGATGTGAAGAACACGGACGAGCAGTGGCTGGAATCCATTGCGCTGCGGCAGGCGATGCAGGGGCTCAGCGAGCGCGAAAGGCACATTCTGGCGCTGCGGTTTTACGACGGGCGGACGCAGATGGAGGTGGCCGGGAGCCTCGGGATCTCGCAGGCGCAGGTCTCGCGGCTGGAAAAAGGGGCGCTGGCCAGCATCCGGAAGGCCATCCGCGTGTCATAAAGCCGGTCTGCTGCGCATAGGGTAAACAAAAAGGGGGGGCGCGGCGCATGGTGGAACGGTTTTCGGAGATCCGCAACAAAGAGGTCATCCATGTCTGCGAGGGATCGCGGCTGGGATATGTCAGCGACTGCTGTATCGAGCTGGAGACGGGGCGCGTGACGGCGGTGGTCATTCCGGGGCCGTGCCGGTTTCTGGGGCTGTTCGGACGGGACAGCGACTATGTCGTGCCGTGGTGCTGCATCCGACGGATCGGGGAGGATATTATTCTGGTCGATGGGCCGGTGCCGGAATGGCGGGTGCCAAGGAAGAAAAAGGGGCTTTTTTGAAGGGCGAAGGTGGGCGACCAATGGTCGCCCCTACGTTATATTTGGCGCGGTGGAAAATCGAGGGCCTTAATCCCCTCAGTCATGGCTGTGCCATGACAGCTCCCCTTGATGCAATCAAGGGGAGCCTTCGGGCCGATGAGTACCCGCAAGGGGCAGGCCGCATCTGTAGCGCTCCTTCGCCGCGAACAGCTGCGCTCGGCATCGGCCCCTACAAGCGCCCCGGAACACTTCAGGAAGATCTACGGGATTGCCACGCCAGTGTGCGCACTGGCTCGCAATGCCGCTTCCGTTTTGAGCTTGCCTGCGGCGGGATGGAGAGGGATGAAAAATGTGGGGGGAAAATTGAAAAAAGGGCTTGCAATTTCAGGCAGATTCCGGTATAATGTCAAGGCATTGCGCGGAAAAGCGCGATGACATTCTGAAACCGCACACGGCGCGTGCGCCCTCCCTGTGCCCGCAAGGGTGGAGAGCGATGAGCGGCGTGGAGGTACAAAACAAAAGGAGAACAAACACTATGGCAGTCGTATCCATGAAGCAGCTGCTGGAAGCTGGCGTCCACTTCGGTCACCAGACCCGCCGCTGGAACCCCAAAATGGCAACCTACATCTACACCGAGCGCAACGGCATCTACATCATCGATCTGCAGAAGACGGTGAAGAAGCTGGAAGAGGCGTATTCCTTCGTGCGCGATCTGGCGGCCAACGGCCAGAGCATCCTGTTCGTCGGCACCAAGAAGCAGGCGCAGGACGCGATCAAGGAAGAGGCTGAGCGCGTCGGCCAGTACTACGTCAACGCCCGCTGGCTCGGCGGCATGCTGACCAACTTC
>CAJMLC010000072.1 GCA_905214155.1 uncultured bacterium
GCGTACGGTCTGTACGTCGAGCCGGTTCTAACGCCGTATTGCCGGAAAAGATCCGCCGATTTACTGTCCGGTGGCCTGGTCGATCAGCGTGACCTCTACATCGTGATAGCTTCCGCCGTTATAGAGCGTCAGCGTGATGCTGTCCCCGGCGGTAAACTGGTTCTTGACGCGGTTCAGCTCGTCGATTGAGGTCACGCGCGTGCCGTTAACGGCGGTAATGATATCTCCGGCGGCGACGCCCTTGGCCTGCGCGTCCGACCCGTCGTAGACCGCGCTGATATAGACGCCCTCGGGAAGGTTATAGTAAATGCGGAACGCCAGCGGCAGCGTGTCATAGCTGATGCCGATGGCCGGACGCCCGGCGACGTAGCCGTTTTCCATAAGCTCTTCCAGAATCGGTTTGGCCACGGCCATCGGGATGGCGAAACCAAGCCCCTCTGCCGTTGTGGAATAATAGCTGCGGAGCTTCATCGTGTTGATGCCGATGACCTGCCCGTAGCAGTTGATCAGTGGGCCGCCGGAGTTGCCGTTGTTGAGCGCGGCATCCGTCTGGATCAGCGTCATCGTCCGGTCGTTGACCTCAAGGTCGCGGTTGATCGCGGAGACGATGCCGCTCGTCATCGTGCCGCGCAGCTGCGCGCCGAGCGGATCGCCGATGGCGACGACGCAGTCGCCCACGGCCAGTTTGCCCGAATCGCCGAACTCCGCGGGCTGCAAGTCCGTCGCGTCCACCTTCAGCACGGCAAGGTCGCTCGCCTCGTCGCTGCCGACGATCGCGGCCTGGAACTGCCGCTCGTCGCTCGTCTGCACGGCGATGACCTGCGCGTTCTCAATGACGTGGTGGTTCGTGATCAGATAGCCGTCCGCCGAGAGGACGATGCCCGTCCCGCTGGACTTGCCGGACTGCGACGAGGCCGTGATGGACACGACGCTCCCGATACATTTTTTATAAATCTCCTGCAGGCTCAGCGCGCCGTCCGCTTCATCCTCGCTTGCAGGCGTCGCCGGGGCGGCCGGTGATGATTCGATCTCCACGCTCGGCGGATCCTGCGCCGGCTGCGCGGCGAGCGCGCTGCTGGTATCAGCCTCCGGTGTCTCAGCCTGCGCAGGCGTTTCGCTCTGCGAGACGGTGTGCGTCTCAGCCGGCTGCGCCTGCCGCGTGCCGAAGTAGAGCAGCAGCCCGTTTCCCGTCCGCTGCACGTGGATGTCCGCGAAGAACGTCACATACACCACACCGCACGTCAAAATCACCAGCAGCAAAATCGCCACGAACGTCCCCAGCCAGTTGGATCGTTTCCGGCTGCGGCCCCGGCCCATCGGCGTCGGCTGCGGCCTCGGTCGTTCGCTCGGTTCGTTTTCATAAAACACATTGCGGTCATCAATGCTCATGAAGTCATCCTCTTTGCTGCAAAAATCAAATTTGGAAACGTTTCATTTCGTAGAAACGATTTTATCTCAATCGGCATCGTAGGGGCGGGCATTGCCCGCCCGAGGCTTTTGCGCCCCCATTCTTTTCTTTCTCTTTTCGGAGAAAGAAAAGAACCGCCGCGCCCGGTGAAGAAAAGAAAGAGAACCTCCGAAACCGAAAGTGGACCCGTATCCCCAAACTGTGACCCAGCGCAGCGGTCACAGTTTGGAAAGGAAGAAGGAGCCAGCGAATATGGAGCTTTCGCCGTCCCGGCGGAAGCGGAATGCAGCTGGCTTCTTCTGACGCCGTGCCGCACGCTATCTTGATGATGGCGGGCAGACAACATTTTACGGATACACCCCAAAGACGGTCTGGCGCTTACCGAACCGTCGGCAGCGTAAAAATGAAATTTGTTACGCCGTTCTCGCTCGTCGCCCAGATGTCGCCGCCGTAGGCGCCGACAATGGTCTTCGCGATGTAGAGCCCGAGGCCCCAGCCCTCACGGTCGGCCGAGCGGGATTTGTCCGCCTTGTGGAACCGGTCGAACAGGAGCGGCAGCTCGTTCGGGTCGATGGTCGGCCCGGTGTTCTGCACCGTGACCTTCGCCTTGCCGCCCTCGAGCGCGAGGAACAGGCCGAGCTTGCCGCCCTGCGGGCAGAACTTGATGGCGTTGTCGAGCAGGTTGTAGACGATCTGCGTGATGCCGTCGCGCTCGGCCTTGACCCAGACGGGCCGGTCCGGCAGCTCAACGTCAACGTTCAGGCCCTTGCCGTTGATCTTCTGTTCGAACGTGATGATCACGTCGCTCATCAGCTCGCCGAGGTCGAACCGCGTCATCCGTGATTCTTCAACGCCCATCGCCTGCAGCCGCGAGATGTCCAGCATATTGCGCACGAGGCGGGAAAGCCGCCGTACCTCGCCGGAGACGATCTGCATATAATGCTGCTGCTTCTCCGGCGGGATCGTCCCGTCGAGCATCCCGTCGATATAGCCGCCGATGGTCGTCATCGGGGTCTTCAGCTCATGCGAGACGTTCGCAACAAACTCCTGCCGCCGCCGCTCGGACGATTCGAGCGAATCGACCATCGTGTTGAACGCGCGGGCGAGGTCGTTGATCTCGCTCGTATTTTTTGGCGATTCCTCCACGCGCACGCTGAGCTCGCCCCGGCCAAAGCGCCGCGCGGCGTCGGCCATCTGGCCGAGCGGACGGACCTGCATCCGCGACAGGAACGACGCGGCCAGCATCGACACCACCAGAACTGCGATCGCCACGTAGAAGAACAGTGTGGACGAGCGGAGCATGAAATTCTTCGTCTGCGCCATCGGCGCGGACACCAGCACATAGCCGATCTGCTCGCCGTCGCTCGCGAACAGCGTCTGCCCGGCGAGATAGCGCGATTCGTCATAGATGCCGGAGAGCGTCGTCTCCTCGTACCAGCTGCCGTCCTTCTGGATCTCCGCCAGCAGCACGGGATCGACGCTCTGCCCGATGTGATCGCAGGAGAACTTCTCGCAGGAACAAATGCGGATCACGCCGTCCGTGTCGCAGAGGAGCGCCTCCGCATCGCCGACCTTGGTGAAAAGGGACAGGCTGATGTGAAAATCAAAATTGTTCTGCAGATCGCCCACGCTGTCGTAGGCCTCCGCCAGCTCGGCCACGGCCTCCGCGTCGCGGATCATCGTCTGCTGGTTCTGCGACTCGATCGTGCCCAGCATCAGGAACCGGAACGAAACGCCCGTGATGAGCAGACACAGCAGGAGCAGCGCCGCGATCATCGCAAACTGCCGGCTGAACGTTGTTTTCATACTTACAGGACCTCGAATTTATAGCCCACGCCCCAGACCGTCTTCAGGCTCCACTGTTCGCTCACGCCCTCGAGCTTTTCACGCAGGCGCTTGACGTGGACGTCGACGGTGCGGCTGTCGCCGAAATAGTCAAATCCCCAGACCTCGTCCAGCAGCTGGTTGCGCGTGTAGACGCGGTTCGGCGTAGACGCGAGGTGATAGAGCAGCTCCATCTCCTTCGGCGGCGTTTCCACGCGCTTGCCGTCCACGATCAGCTCGAACGAGTCGAGGTCGATGATCAGCTTGTCGAACACGAGGCGGCGCGGCTTTTCCTTGTCGCCGTCGGCAGCCGTCCGGCGGAGCACCGCCTCGATCCGCGCCAGGACCTCCTTCATCTCAAAGGGCTTCGTGATATAATCGTCCGCGCCCTGCTTCAGACCGGAGACCTTATCGGTCGTCTCGCCCTTGGCCGTCAGCATGATGACCGGCGTCTGGCTGTCCTGCCGGATCGCGCGGAGCACGCCCCAGCCGTCCACACCCGGCATCATCACATCCAGCAGCACCAGATCGGGCCGCAGCCTGCGGTAGAGATCGATGCCCTGTGTGCCGTCGGCGGCGATCGTCGCCTGATAGCCCTCTTTTTCCAGATACAGCCGCAGCAGATCTGCGATATTGTTGTCGTCCTCGACGATGAGGATGCTCTTTGCCATTCCAAAACGCCCCTTTTGCGGCGCAGCCGCCGCCATTGTTTTTCTCTATTTTATCACACACGGGACCGCGTGCATGAACATTTTGTAAAAAACCGCGTTTCCGGCCAAAAACGGTACAAATCCGTTTGTCAACCGCTGCCGGATGTGATATGATACAGATACTGACTGGAACAGATGGGAGAACGAACCATGGAATATACACCCCGTATGCTGGATGCCGCCCTGACGGCCCGCAGCGCTGCCGCCGCTGGCATCGTCCTGCTGAAAAATGTACAGAATGCCCTTCCGCTGACTGCCGCGGACGGTGCGCCGCTGCCGGTCGCCGTGTTCGGCTCCGGCCAGCTCTTTACGCCCTGCTGTACGGCGGCGATGGACCCGTGGCGCAAGGTCTCCGTACTGGACGGCCTCGCCGCGAGCGAGGAGGTCAAGCCCGACGCCCTGCTCAGCCACAGATACCGTACCTGGGCGCTCGAGCACCCGGCGGGCGGCGAATATCCGCTCGGCACACTCAGCATGGAAGAGCTGGCCGCGAACGACCGCGCCGCCATCGTCGTCCTCGCCCGCACGCCCGAACAGACCGGCTGCACGCTGACGGACGGCGAGACGCAGATGCTCCGCAGCGTGACCGCCGCCTTTGACCGCACGATCCTTGTCCTCGCCGCGCCCGGCTTCCTCGAGCTGAACGATGCCGCGATGGCCTGTCAGGCCATCGTCTGGATGGGCATCGCCGGGCAGGAGGCGGGTTCTGCGCTGGCCGACGTCCTGACAGCCAGGGCGCTGCCGATGGGCCGTCTGCCGTTCTCGTGGCCGGTCTCTCTGGCGGACTTTGACGCGGCAAATGCCCAGGCCGACCAGTTTGTCGGCTACCGCTATTTTGATTCCTTCGGCACGGAGCTGCGCTGGCCGTTCGGCTACGGCCTCGGCTACGGCACGTGCGCGCTCGGCAGCGTGAGCGTTGGCCTCGACGGCACGGATGTCACCGTCAGCGCCGAAGTGGAGAACATCGGCGAGACCTGGCCCGCCGCGGAGGCCGTGCAGGTCTATATCTCCCGGCCCGATCCCACCGGAGCCCAGCCGGTCTGGCTGCTCGACTGCTTCGCCCGCACGAAGCTGCTCGCCCCCGGCGAGCGCGAGACCGTCCAGCTTCGCTTCCCGGTCACCGAGCTTGCCGCCTACCGCGAGAGCGCCTGCTCCTTCGCGCTGGAGGAGGGATATTACGATGTCCGCGTCGGTTTCCATTCCCGCGGCACGTATATCGCCGGCTCGCTCCGTTCGATGCAGCGCGCGATGGTGCAGGCCGTCACGCCGCTCCGTCTGGATGCCCCGGCGAATGACCGCGTGCGTGACCGCAAAGCCGCATTCACCTATCCCGGCGAGGCCGAGGAACTGACCGCTGCGCACAAGTATGCCATCCGCATCTCCCCGCGCAATCTCCCGAAGCGCAGCCGCAAAAAGGGCCGCGATTTCCAGGGCTGCTACGGTGACAACGAAGTACATACGCTCGACGATGTCCGCGCGGGCCGGTGCAGCGTATTTACGCTGGTCGCCTCGATGGACGACCACAGCCTACGGCAGCTCGTCGACCAGTTCGGCTTCTGCCCGGCGTCGGTGCCCGGCGCACTGGGTGCATCCGCCGCGATCGAGCGTTATCGTATCCCGGCGATGCAGCTCGCTGCCGGGCCCGAGGGCCTCTGCCTGACCAAAGAGATCCGCGGCGACGACGACGAGATCGTCCGCCGGCAATATACCACGGCCTTCCCGTCGGCTGCGCTGCTGGCCGCCGCATTCTCGCCGGATGTCTGCCGGGCCGTTGGCCGGGCCATCGGCCGGGAAATGCAGGAGTTCGGTATCCATCTCTGGCTGGCCCCGAGCCTGGGTCTGCTTGCCGATCCGCGCGCCGCAGACGCCGCGGGCCGCTGGTCGGAGGACCCGGTGCTCACCGGCGTTCTGGCCGCGGCGCTGGCCGAAGGCGTTTCGAAGTATGGCGCAGCCGTGCTTCGCCATGGAGATCTGCCGGAAGATGCCGCAATGAGCCAGTCCGCCCTCCGCGATGCCTGGCTCCTCCCGTATGAAATTGCAGCGGGCAGCTATCGTGCGGCACTGATCCCGAGCGGCACATTCTGCGGCGAAGTCCTCGGCGAGGACAGCCTGCTCGTGCGCTCGTGGATCGTAGACAGCAGCTATCGCGGCATGTTCCTCGCCGACGGCGAGCGCTACGTCTCCGGCCCGCAGCGCATGGATCTCGAACGCTCAGCGCTCCGCATTCTGAAATTGATGCTAGATATTACAAAATAATGCTGAAATCGTGCAAAAAAGTTCCGCCCTCTGACGCAGGCGCGCCGGAGGGCGGTTTTTTAATTTTCCATCTGACGGCCCAGGAAACCAGCCACGGTCTGCACCAGCTTCTGGTCGGCCTCGGTCAGCGGCGCATCCTGCTCATCCAACAGGAGCATCACGGCCCCCATCAGGTCGCCCTCGGCCAGGATCGGCGCGGCCACGCCAAGATGATACCGCGCGTCCTCACAGACGCGGATGGGCGTCTGCCCCGCTTCATAGCGGTAGATGCGCCGGGACTCCATCAGATGCTCCAGCTCCTGCGAGGCGCGCTTGTCGGTCAGCTCGCGGCGCGGCACGCCGGAGGTCGCGATCAGCGTGTCGCGGTCGCAGACGGCGGCGATGTGCCCGGTGTTTTTGCCCATCGATTCGCAGATCTGCGCGGCGAACTCCGTCAGGTCGCCCATGGGCGAATATTTTTTGAAAATGACCTCCCCGTCCTTTTCTGTATAGATCTCCAACGGGTCGCCCTCGCGGATGCGGAGTGTCCGGCGGATCTCCTTGGGGATGACGACGCGGCCGAGGTCGTCGATGCGGCGCACGATTCCTGTTGCTTTCATATCTCGCTCTCCCTTGTCGATTGGTTGTGCTTGTAGTCTTTGCAGGTTTTGGGAGAATATGCGCCGCCGCGCGCCGGTGCGGCAGCATCCATTTTTTACATCCCGCACAGAGCCGTTACAAAGAATTGCAGTGATTTTTACGTGACAGCGGCAATTCGTATGGTATAATAGCATGGAATCCAAAAGATGACGACAGAAGGAGAATTTTTGTGAAAGTCAAAAAAGTCATCGGCAGATGCCTGCTTGTGCTGCTCTGCATTGCAGCTGCCATTGCGATCGTTGGCGTGGCGCAGTTCCGCCATCGGTCTGATCCTAAAAATCTGAAACAATACGAAACCGGTAATTCGTTCATCACCGGTGAAACGGCAATTTCGGCGCACCGCAGCGGCGCGGGCGATTTCCCGGAGGAGACGCTGGCGGCGTTCCGCGGCTGCGCGGAAAATCCAGATGTTCAGGTGGACTATTTCGAATTTGACCTGCATACGACAGCGGACGACATTCTGGTGCTGTCGCACGATTCCACGCTCGACCGCGTGTCGGATGCGGCCACGGTGTTCGGTGCGGAAGGTGTTCTTGTCCGGGACAAGACGCTGGCGGAACTCAAGGAGCTGAACATCGCGGCACAGTTTGTCAGCGATACGGGCGAAATGCCCTACGCTGACCTCCACGGCGACGATGTGCCGGACGAGCTGCGCATCTTATCGCTTGACGAGGTGCTGGACTATCTGACCTCTGTCGGGGACTATCACTATATCATCGAGATCAAGGACGGTGGAGACGTCGGTCTGGCCGCGGCAGATCAGCTTTATGCGACGCTGAACGAGCGGGATCTGCTCGACCGTGTCATCGTCGGCAGCTTCCGCGACGAAGTCGCGGACTACATCACGGCGAATTACCCGGACATGCACCGCAGCGCCAGCCCGGATGAGGTCGTGCAGTTCTATTTTGCTGCGCTGCTCGGCAAAAAGGATTTTTTCTGCTCCTATGATGTGCTCCAGCTGCCGTTTGGCGACGCGGAATCGAGCTTCGGCATCAATCTCGGCACGACGACGGTCATCAACTTCGCCCATGCACACGATCTGGCGATTCAGTACTGGACGGTCAATTTTGAGGAGGATATGGCGTACCTCGCCAGCGTCGGCGCGGATGCACTGATCACGGACTATCCGGACCGCGCGGCGAAAATTTTAAACGAACAATAACAACGGCCCCCTTTACCAAGAGGGGGCTGTCGCCGAAGGGGACTGGGGGAGCAACGACCGCCCGCTGTACAGCCGTACAGCGGGCGGTTTCTGTGTCAAAATCAGCACATTTTTGCGCCGGCAGGGATGGCGTCGTCGAGCATGACGAGGTGCAGCTGCTCTTCGCCGTGCTCCGTGTGGACAGCGGATAGGAGCATGCCGCAGCTCTCCTGGCCCATCATCTTGCGTGGCGGCAGATTGACGATGGCGAGCAGCGTCTTGCCGATGAGCTGCTCCGGCTCGTACCACTTGTGGATGCCGGAGAGGATCTGGCGGTCGGTGCCGGTGCCGTCGTCGAGCGTGAATTTCAGCAGCTTGGCGGACTTTTTCACAGCCTCGCACGCCTTGACCTTGACGGCGCGGAAATCGGACTTGCAAAACGTGTCAAAATCGACCTTCTCCTCCGTCAGCGGCTCGATCTCCAGCGCGGGGAGCGCAGCCTTTTTCTGTGCGGCCTCGATGGCCTCCAGCTCCGCCAGCGCCTTTTCCGCGTCGATGCGGGGGAAGATGGCCTCGCCCTTGTGGACGGTCACCGTCGCAGGCAGGACGCCCCACGTGCCGGCGGCGTCCCACGTGGTGACGGACGCATCCGCGCCGATCTGGGCGAAGATCTTCTGGCAGGCCTCCGGCGTGACCGGGAGCAGCAGCGTCGTGCAGATGCGCACAGCCTCGAGCAGGTTATACATGACGGTGGCCAGACGGGCCTTCTTGCTCTCGTCCTTGGCGAGCTGCCACGGGGCGGTCTCGTCGATATATTTGTTCGCGCGCTGGATGCACTTGAATGTCTCGTCGAGACCGTTCTGGAGCTGGAACTTGTCCATCTCGGCCTCATAGCGGGCGCGCAGACCGGACAGCAGCTCGATGAGCGCGTCGTCCTCGGGCCCGGCCTCGCGCTCCGCCGGGAGCGTGCCGCCGAAGTATTTCTCGACCATCGCGGTCGTCCGGGAGACGAGGTTGCCGAGGTCGTTGGCGAGGTCGACATTGATCGTGTTGATCAGCAGTTCATTCGAGAAGTTGCCGTCGGAGCCGAACGGGAACGAGCGCAGCAGGAAGAAGCGCAGCGCGTCCACGCCGAAGCGCTCGGCCAGCACGTAG
>CAJMLC010000073.1 GCA_905214155.1 uncultured bacterium
GCGCGAAAATTCCTCGCTGCCGGTCACATTGGGAGTTTTCAGATACACCCTAGGGAGCGATAGAAGCATCGGTCCCTACAAAAACAGGAAGGCAGCCGAATGGCTGCCTTCCTGTTGTTATTCAGCTGCCCACACAGCGGAAATGGGATTCTGATACGGCGGCTGGACGTCGGCAGCGTAGCCGTTTGCCAGGTCGAGCGTGCTGTCGTAGATGCCGTAGTATTGCAGCGCATCATCCGCGTAGACCGAGACGGAAAGGCCGCAGCCGAGGCTGTAATGGTGTCTGGACGGATACTGCTCGCCGTCCTGAATATCGGAGCGCGAATTGCAGACGATGGCGAGCCGCCCGTCCTGCCACGCAAAGTCGCGGTTCTGTGTGCTGTACCACGGCAGATATTCCTCGTCCTGCTCGATGTCGCTGAATTTGACGTGCAGCGCCTGCTCGAGCAGGCCGTCCTCCGTCAGCGCGTAGAGGAAGAACTCGTTCGGGAAGCGGACGAACTGGAAATCCGGCCCGTCCGTGCGCTCCCACCAGTCATCCGGGCCAAACGGCCCGACGACGATGCGCTGCAGCTCCGCGCCGCTGGCCGCATCGAGCACGTAAATGACATAGTCGTCACCCTCGATCGTGTGCAGGAAGAGGCGCGTCCCGTCGCCGCTGGCCGCGAGATTGGACAGCGTGATCTCCGGGTCGACCGCGTAGATACACTCGAGCTGATCGGCAAAAACGTCGTAGTTGTGCCAGCCGTCCTCCTGCCCTTTATAGGGTTCGTCCGTGTCCACCCAGCCGTAGGGCAGCCGGTAGACGCCGTAGCCGCCGGGGACGCGGCTGGTGTCGACGAGGTTTCCAAGCTGCGTGCGGTTGGAGAAGAAGAAAAAGAAGGCGTCGTCCGTTGCGACGGATTGGGTATAGAAATCGAAGCTGTCGCCCTGTTCTGTGCTGCTCATTCCGACCGACGAGACGCCGTTCACAGACTTTCCTACCTCGACCTCGAGATACTGGTCGTCCAAAACAGGGATCTGGAAATAGTCCTGTATGCGCGTCATCGCGTCCTGCTCTGGCCCAAGCTGATACGCGGGCTGCATGCCGTAGAACATGTCCGGCAGGACGATGTTGACATCCAGCGGATACGTCTCATAGTAGTCCGCCACGCGGAGCAGCGCGGAGGCCGTCGTGCCGGGCTGCACCTTGTCCTCCAGCGCATTGACCGCCGCGGCCAGCGCGTTGTCCTGATCAAAATCGTAGCTGGCCGTGATGCCGTCCCATACATCGAGGCTGCGCACTACGCCAGAATCGTTGTTCCAGTAGCGGTCGTGTTCGAACGTATAGTCCGTATGGGCCGTGTAGCTGGACTCCGTGAAGGAAAGCGTGCTGGCCCAGTGCAGATAGTTCCGATATTGCTCGTGGAGCTCGACGGTCAGGCCGTCGGCGGCTGCCGGGTCGCCGTAGACCACGCGCTCGGTGAACGCGACCTGATCCTTCGGCGCGTCCATGGCGCACGCGGCAAAGACGGCGGACACGCCGAGCAGCAGCGCGAGCGCAAGCATCAGGATCGGATATTTACGCATCGGCGTCCTCCTTCCCCGTGAGGTCGGAGAGGGCGCGGCTGACGCGGTCAGACTGGTAATGGTAGCTCGACTTGACGTAGTCCATCAGCGTCTGGCCCTGTTCCTCTAACTCGCTCAGCTGCGCGTCGCCGACGATCTGCCCCTTGTGGAGCAGCACGGCGCGGCCAAGGAAGCCGGAGACCTCCTCAATAAGGTGCGTGGAGAGAACGATCGTCTCGTTCGGCTCTAAAATGCCGAGCAGAACCTTGTAGAAATCCTCGCGGTTGAAGACGTCGTTGCCCGCGAACGGTTCGTCCATCAGAATATAGTCCGCGCCCTGGCAGAGGGCCAGAATGACCTCGAACTGGTTCTGCTGGCCCGTGGAGAAGCTGCGGATGGGCTTGCTCTTCGGCAGGGCGAAGAAGTCCATCAGGCCGCGGAAGCGCGTTTCGTTGAATTTTTCAAAGTGCGCGGCGTAGAAGTCGCGGTGATCCTCAGCCGTGAGGCCGGGGAAAAAGCTGTGCTCGCATGTCGCGAACGAGAGGCGGGCGATATTCTTGCGCGTGATGGGCGCGCCGTCCAGCGTGATGTCGCCCTGATAGTGGATGAGGTTCAGGATCGACTTCAGCAGCGTCGTCTTGCCCGCGCCGTTCTCGCCGAACAGGCCGACAAGCTCGCCCGGGCCGATGGACAGCGAGACGTCGTCCAGCGCGTGTGTCGCGCCGTAGGATTTGGAGATATGGTTTAGTTCGATCATCCGAAAGCCCTCCAGAACAGAAAATGTTCGCCCGCCGGGATGCACTGCGGCGGCGTCGCCTTGAAATAGATGAGGTTGCAGAGGCAAATGAGCACGGCCGTTAGGATCATCCCCGCCGCAAGACCGATCAGCGGAACAGCCGCACAGCGGCGCGGCAGCTCCCACCGGTCTGGAATGCGGCGCATGAGATAGATGGATTTTGATTCGCGGTAGAAGGTCATATAATTGGCCGCGATATTCACGAACGTAAGGATACCGTACACCACCGCGAGGCGGAACGTCCCGCTCAGGATCTCCGCAAGCGGGTCGATCTGCGCGCCGCTTCGCAGCAGCCGGCGGCCCAGCACATCCTCGTAGAGCCGTTCGCGCGCGTTTTCGTACCGGATGACAAAAATCAGGAATGAGCCGAGCAGCACGAACAGCGCGAACCAGAGCGCGAGCAGGCCGAGGTCGCGTTTGAACTTCGCGCCGGGCGGCACGAGGTCAGCCAGCGTCCGTTTCCGTTTCATCGTCGTCCTCCTTCCGTTTTCCGTTGTGCGCCGCCGTCAGCGCGAGGCCGAAGCCGATGGCCGTGACGATCAGTACGACGGCCAGCCAGAGGCAGCTGGCGTCCCCTTCGCCGAGCGTGACCGGCATCCGCGAAATGATGAACACCAGCACAAACATCGGCGTGCCCCCGCGATTGCGATTCCGCCGCGCGAGACTGGCCGCGGCGCAGCTGAGCCCCGCGCAGACCATGTAGAGAATGTTGCGCGTCCAGACCACGGACTCGCCAAACGGCAGCAGCCCGTGCAGAAAGCTGTCCCGCGCCAGCATCAGGAATACGCCCTGCGGGCCGAGGGCATAGCCCGCGCTCCGCTGATAGACGCACGCGAGGCCGAAGACCGTCAGGATCTGCGCGCAGTAGAACAGCAGGAAGCAGAGCGCGGCGGCCAGCGCGTCCCAGAGCAGGAACGCGCGCTCCGAAATTTGCAGCCTTTGCAGAAAATAGCACGTCTTCACGCGCTTCGTATCCGGGCTGAAGCAGGTGATCATCACGGCGATGTAGCTCAGCACGAAGAGGATGCGCAGCGCGAGGATGCCCGGCCCGCCGCCGTTGCCCCAGGCCTGCTCGAGGCCCAGAATGAAGAACGCCGCAGTAGAAATTCCAGCCGCCGCGGCCAGCGTGAGCAGCAGCTTCCAGAGCTTTGCCCGGATGCAGAGCGCAAAGACGCTCAGGTGTTTTCGCATGACGTTTCCTCCCAAAATTCCGAAATGAGGCGCAGCGCGTCCTCCCGCGCAATGCCCATCTGCCGCAGCGAGCGCGTCACGGCCCGCAGCTCCTCGCGCAGCAGCGTCTGCCGCAGTGCGGCGAGCTTCCCTTCGTCCACGGTCACATAGCTCTTCGCGCCGGAATGCGACGCGATCAGGCCCTCGTCCTCCAGCAGGCGGAACGCCTTCTGCACCGTGTTCGGGTTGACACCGAGCAGCGCCGAGAGCACGCGGCGCGACGGCAGCTCGTCCCCGTCGCGGATCGTCCCGGCGACGCAGCCGCGGCGGATATAAGTTTGGATTTGCAGATAGATCGGCACACCGTCCACCGCGCGGAAGCTCCCAAAGGAAACCATTGTTTCACCACCGTGTCATTCCTGTAATACAGTTCATAACCGTATTATACCTGTAATACGGTTTTTGTCAAGCTGCTCCGCGATTTCCCCGGAAATTTTGTTCAACCTGACCAATTTTCGCATTGACAAGGCGAAAGCATCGGTCTATAATGAATATGACGTGAATAGCCATTCACGTCAGAATGGAGAAGCCCATGTATAAAAAACTCGATCAGGCGGCGCTGGACGCGATTTTGGAGTGCGGCGTCGATGAATTTGCCCGCTGCGGCTTTCAGCCCGCGTCGGTGGCAAACGTCGCGCGCGCGGCGGGCGTCAGCGTGGGCGTCATCTATAAATATTTCGGCGACAAGCAGTCGCTGTTTCTCGCGTGCGTGCGGCACAGCCTCGAGCTGCTGGACGCGACGCTGCGCGAGGCCGTGCCCGAAGGGGCCGACGCGGAGACGAGCATCCGCGCCCTCGTCCCGGCGCTGATCGCCGCCGCGCGGCAGCACGGGAATTATAACGTGCTCTACAACGAGATCACCTCCGGCAGCTGCCGGGAATTTGCGCCGGAGCTGGCCCGCGAGATCGAATCGCGCACGGCGCGGCTCTACACGCGCCTGTTTGAAACGGCGAAGGAGGCCGGGGTCCTCGCGCCGGGACTTGCGCCGGAGGCCGCCGCGTTTTTCTTCGACAATCTGCTGATGATGCTCCAATTTTCGTATTCCTGCGACTATTATCAGCACCGGATGCGGCTCTACTGCGGCGAAAACGCCGCCTGGAACGATGAAATGATGGCAGACCAACTGACGCGCTTTTTATTGGGTGCGATGAGAGGAGAAGGATCATGCAATATATCGTTGCCTACGACTTCGGAACCACCGGCGTAAAGACCTGTCTGTTTTCCATCGACGGCGGCATCCGCATGGAAGCCAGCGCCTATGCCCCCTACGGCCTCTACATCCTGCCGGATGGCGGCGCGGAGCAGGATGCGGACGAATGGTGGGCCGCCATGTGCAGCACCACACGCGCCGCGTTTGAGAAAACCAGCGTCCGGCCCGAGCAGGTGACGGGCATCTCGTTCTGCTCACAGATGCAGGGCATGGTGCTCGTCGATGAACATGCGAACGCGCTCCGCCGCCCGATGAGCTATATGGACCAGCGCGCGGGCGCGGAATTCCGCGCGTGTCAGACGCACGGACTGACGATCTCGGGCGTGAACGCGGGGATGATGCTCCGCAGTCTGGCCGCGACGCATGCCGCGTCGACGAGCGTGAAAGATCCGCTCTGGAAATACAAGTGGGTGCAGGCGCACGAGCCGGTGGTCTTCCAAAAGGCGCACAAATGGCTCGACGTGAAGGAATATCTGATCGCGCGCTGCACGGGTGAATTCGTCATGACGCGCGACTCGGCCTATTCCACGTTCCTCTACGACACGCGGCCCGGCCATGAGGGCTGGAACGAGGGGCTTTGCAAGATGTACGGCGTCGAGCCGCGGCACCTGCCGCGCATCATCGAGTGCCGCGATGTCGCTGGAACACTCACCGCAAAGGCCGCGGCGGAGCTTGGCCTCTGCGAAGGGACGCCCGTCTATGGAGGCGGCGGCGACGCGACGCTCATCGGCGTCGGCGCGGGCGCAACCGAGGTCGGCCAGACGCACATCTACTCCGGCACGTCCGGCTGGGTCGGCACGGTGATGGATCATCAGGCCGTCGACGTCGCCGCGATGATGGCGGGCATTGTCGGGGCCGAGCCTGGAAAATACAACTATTTTGCCGAGATGGAGACGGCGGGCAAATGCTTTGAATGGGTGAAGAATCATCTGGTGCTCGACGAGGTGAACGTGTATCTTGCGAAGACCGACGTGGCCGAGAGCCGCGAGACGGTCTATGAGAGCCTCTACGACTATATGTCCGACACCGTGGCGAAGGTGGCCCCCGGCTCCGGCGGCGTGCTCTTCACGCCGTGGCTGCACGGCAACCGCTGCCCGTTCGAGGACGCCGCCGCGGCGGGCATGTTCTTCAACCTGCGGCTCGAGACCGGGAAGGCGCAGATGCTGCGCGCGGTGCTGGAGGGCATCTGCTTCCACCTGCGCTGGATGCTTGAGGTGCAGGAGAAGAAGACGAAGACGTCTGACCCGATCCGCTTCGTCGGCGGCGGAGCGCTCTCCCCTGTCACGTGCCAGATGCTGGCCGACATCACGGGCCGGACGATCGAGACCGTGGAAAACACGAAGGACGTCGGCGCCATCGGCGCGGCGATGCTCGCCGCGGTGGGCAGCGGCGCGTTCGCGAGCCTTTCGGACGCGGCGAAGCTCGTCGCTGTCAACGGCACATACCGGACCGATCCGGCGAATAAGGCGGTCTACGACCGGAATTTCCGGGTCTTCCGGAAGCTGTACGCGGCCAACAAAGAGAATTTTGCGATCTTGAATCGATTGGAGGGATAACCATGGAAGAACAGGAACTGCGGAACATCGTCGTCGCCACCGGGCCGGAGCTGCTCCGCGAGGGCCTTGTCGCCCGGACGTGGGGCAACATCAGCGCCCGCGTGGACGACACGCACTATCTCATTACGCCGAGCGGCATGGATTATGAAAAGCTGACGGCGGACGACCTCGTCCTCTGCGACCGCGTGCGCGGCACGTTTGAGGGCCAGAACCGGCCGTCGAGCGAGCGCGGCGTCCACGCCATTGCCTATGAGCTGTTCCCGGAGGTCGGCTTCGTCATTCACACGCATCAGGTCTACGCGACGGCGCTCGGGCTTGCGGGTTTCCAGCGGGGGAGCTTCACGGGTGACGAACGGGTGCGGCTCGGGGGCGTTGCAGTCGCGGAATACGGGTTATCCGGCTCGAAGAAGCTGTGGAACGCAGTGCGGCGCGCGATGGAGACCGGGGCGCACACCGTCTTCATGCCGCACCACGGCGCGCTCATCTGCGGACGCGACCACGAAGAGGCGATGCAGCGGGCGAAACTGCTCGAGACGCTCTGCCGCCGCTGCTGGCGCGGGACGCTCACGCAGGAGGCGATCCTTCCGGCGGAGCAGCAGGGCTCCATGCTGGCAAAGGTCCGGCATGCGTACCCGAACGCCCGCTTTGTGACGACTGACGCGCTGCTGACGCTCGCGGCGCTGCAAAAACCGCTGCGCGCACAGCTGGACGATATGGCGCAGATGATCGGCGTGAAGATGCCGTGCGCGGAGCCGACGGCGAGCAGTATTTCTGCTGCATTGCGCCACTCCCCTGCCGTCCTCGTGCCGGGGATCGGCGCGGCAGTCTCGGCGGACGATCCGGGCGACTGCGCGGCGCTGGGGCTGCTTGCTGACAAGGCGGCCATCTCCGCACTGCACGTGCTCGCGCTCGGCGCGAAGGCCGACCTCGGCCTCGCGGATGCGGCGGGGCAGCACTGGGTCTACGTCCACAAATATTCGAAGCGGAAGGGGTAACGACGATGCAGAAAAAGAAAGAGGTCTGGCGCGCGGTCAAATTTATGCTGTTCTCCGCCTCGGCGGGCATCATCCAGATCGGGCTGTTCACGCTGCTGAATGAGCTCGCGAAGTGGAGCTACTGGCCGTGCTATCTGATCGCGCTGGTGGCGTCGGTGGTGTGGAACTTCACGCTGAACCGGAAGTTTACGTTCAAAAGCGCCAACAATGTGCCGAAGGCAATGGCGCTGGTGCTCTGCTATTACGCGATATTCACGCCGCTGTCCACGATTTTCGGAAACTGGCTGGTAGAATCCTGCCACTGGAACGAATATCTGGTGACAGTCCTCAATATGCTCTTGAATTTTGTCACGGAATACCTGTTCGACACGTTCGTCGTCTTCCGCGGCAGCATGGATACGAATGACATCGCGAAAAAGGAGGACGCGAAATGACAAATTGCGGCATCAGCCGTTGGGACGACCCCAACGAGATCAACGCGAGGCTGAAGGCCCTGACCAGCCAGCCGATCTGGGAGGTCACGGACGAGTATTATAACAACGTCATTCTGAAATACTTTGACGAGCAGTGCAAGGGCTCGAAGGCGGTCTATGAGGAGTCGAAGGAGTACATCCCCGGCGGCGTCCAGCACAATCTGGCGTTCAACAAGCCGTTCCCGATGTGCATGGCCAAGGCCAATGGCGCATACCTCTACGACAAGGACGGCAACCGCTATATCGACTTCTTACAGGCGGGCGGCCCGACGATCCTCGGCAGCAACTACCCGGTGATCCGGGAGGCGGTGATCGGGCTGCTGAATGAGTGCGGCCCGGTGACGGGACTGCTGCACGAGTCGGAGCTGATGATCGCGCGGGAGATCAACCGGCACATGCCGAACGTGGAGATGTTCCGCATGCTCGGCAGCGGCACAGAGTCTGTGATGGCGGCGATGCGCATCGCGCGCATCGCGACCGGCAAGAAGCGCGTCATCAAGATCGGCGGCGCGTACCACGGCTGGTCCGACCAGGTGGTCTACGGGCTGAAAATTCCGGGCAGCCGCGCGCTGCTCGAATCCCACGGGATTCCGGGCGGCTGCTATGAAGCGACGGACGAGGTCCGTCCGAACGACCTCGAGATGCTCGAGGAAATGTTAAAGCGCAACCGCCTGCTCGGCGGGACGGCGGCGGTGCTCGTGGAGCCGGTCGGCCCAGAGAGCGGCACACGCCCCGTTGCGCACGACTATAACGCGGGCGTACGGGCGCTCTGCGATAAGTATGGCGCGCTGATGGTCTTCGACGAGGTTGTGACGGGATTCCGCGTGGCGCTCTCCGGCGCGCAGGGCTATTTCGGCGTCGTGCCGGATCTCACGGTATTCGGCAAGATCGTCGCGGGCGGTTATCCGGCGGCCGGCGGCGTCGGAGGCAAGAAGGAATACGCGCAGCTGATGGCGGCGGGCCTCGCCACAGGCAAGCACCGCGCCTACGTCGGCGGCACGCTGGCTGCCAATCCCCTCTCCTGCCTCGCGGGCTACACGGCCATCCGCGAGATCGAACGCACGAACGCCTGCGAGATCGCAGGACGGATGGGCGACCGGCTCTGCGACGGACTGAAGGGTCTGCTTGCGCAGTATGGGCTGCCGTTTGTGGCGTACAACCAGGGCTCGATCGTGCATCTGGAATGCACGGGCGCGATGAGCTTTGACTTCTCGTCGATGTCGTTTGCAAAGTCGGCGATGGGGCTGCTCAAGCACAAGGACATGATGTATGTCCGCAAGGATTCGATGGAGCGCATGGGCGCGGCCTATATGGCAA
>CAJMLC010000074.1 GCA_905214155.1 uncultured bacterium
GTTCGCGTCCAGCGTCACAAATGCCAGCGTCGTGAACACGTCGTCCGCCGCCACGAGCCCTTTCGTCTCGATACCCGCTCCCCGCAGCGTATTGGTCAGGAGTTTTCCGAACGTATCCGTGCCGATCTTGCCGAGCATCCCCACCTTCCCGCCGAATTTGGCGATCGCCGCAAGGAAATTCGCCGGGGCCCCGCCCGGATGCGCGGCCATTGTGGGGTAGCCTTCCGCGTCGACCGACTGCGTCGTGAAGTCGATCAGAAGCTCGCCGAGCGCAACAACATCATACATATCGTGTTCCTCCATTTCAGGCGTTGATATTCTGTCTTTTTTTTATTTATAACATATCCTCCTGCTGTTTGCAAGCCGCTGCGGAGCGCTGTCTTTTACGGTTTTTTGCGGAGTGCTTGCTTTTTTCGACAAAATCCGGTATGATGGATGCACTGGCGGCATTTTCCAGTGCAAGGTGCCGCGCTTTTGGGGTAGGCTAAACGCCGAGGGGGACTTATTTTTGGACGAATTATCTTTCTTTACCAGCGGCCTGTTTGATCTGTTCACGCAGCCGGTCCTGCTCGTGCAGTCCGGCCGCTTCGCCGCCTGCAACGCTGCGGCCAGGTCACTCGGTCTTCTGCCCGGCGGCGCTGCGCCTGCGTACACGCCGGGGGACGGCTGCGCCGCGGAGCTGACGCTCGCGGGAAAGCCGCGGCAGCTCGTGGTCCGGGCGCTCGGGGACGGGCAGCTCTGGGTCGTGCAGCCGGAAGAGGCGGACGCGCGCGCTGCACAGACGCTGCTGGCCATCTCCGGTGCGCTGCAAACGCCGCTGCAGGACCTTTCCTGCGCGGCAGACGCGCTGATGCCCGCGCTGGAGGATCTGGAAGAGCCTGCGCTGCTGCACGCCGCGGCCGTCTGGCAGCGGGCCTATTACCGGCTCCTGCGCCTGAACGGCCACCTGCGCGATTTTGCCGGCGGCCTCTGCGAGGAGCAGACGCTCGCGCCGGAAAAGACAGAGCTCTGCGCCTACTTTGACGCGCTTTCCGAACAGGCCGGTTCGCTCTGCGCCGAGCTTGGCGTCACGCTCCGTCTGAAGTCCCCGGCACGGCAGTTTTACGCCTGGATCGACCGGCAGCGGCTGGCCGCCGCTCTCTGCGAGCTGCTCTCCAACGCGCTGAAATACACGCCCCGCGGCGGCACAATCCTGCTGGAGCTGGCCCACCGCGAGCAGACCGCCCTCATCACCCTCTCCGACCACGGCGAGGGCATGGACGGCGCAGCCCTTGCCGCGGCATTCAGCAGCTACACCCATTTCCCCCCGCTCGGCGACGGGCGGCGCGGCATCGGCTTCGGGCTGCCGCTCGCGCAGCAGATCGTGCAGCGCCACGGCGGGAACCTTCTGCTGCAAAACAGCGCAGACGGCGTCACGGTACACATCTCGCTCCCGCTCGGCGCCCCGCCGCACGAAGCGCTCTGCATGAAGAGCCCGCTCCGCGTCCCGGACGCATCCGCACCGGACCCGGCGCTCGTCGCCCTATCCGATGTGCTTCCCGCTGACGTCTACGATCCCCGCGATCTCTGACCCATGAAAAACCGCGCCCCGATGCCATACGGCATCGGGGCGCGTCAGGTTTCGTGTCTTTTTTCAGCGTCGTTCTACTGTACTTTCCGGGAGGAGATTTGTCATGCTCTTGAGGCTGATGGCCAGCGTGGAGGCGTTGTGCAGCAGCGCAGACGTCGTCGGCGGGAGGATGCCCGCGACGCCGAAGACGATCAGCCCGAGGTTGAAGCCGACGATCGAGCGATAGTTCCGGTGGATGCGCGCCATGAGCGCCTCGCTGATGCGGCGGAGCGTGACCAGCTCGAACAGGTCCTCCGACGCGATCGTGATGTCCGCGATCTCACGCGCGATGGCCGCGCCGGTCGAGATGGCGATGCCCGCGTCCGCCTCAGAGAGGGCGGGCGAATCGTTCACGCCGTCGCCGACCATGATGACCGTGTGTCCCGCGGCCTTGGCCTCGCGGACAAAGTTGGCCTTGTCCTCGGGCAGGACCTCGGCATAGACGGCATCCACGCCGACCTCCGCCGCGACGGACTCGGCGGTCTTGCGGTTGTCGCCGGTCATCATGACCACGTTCGTGAAGCCGCACTCGTGCAGGGCACGGATCGCGTCCCGCGCCTCGCGGCGCAGCGGATCAAAGATACAGATGACGGCGGCGAGCTTGCCCGCGATGCAGAGATAGAGATGGGAATACTGTGCGGGCAGGGACTGGAACTTTTCGTTCTCCCCTTCCGGTACCGTGCAGCCCTCGTCCTCAAAGACGAAGTGCGCGCTGCCGATGATGACCTTTTTGTCGTTGACCTTGCTGGAGATGCCGTGCGCGACGACATACTGCACCTCGGAATGATATTCCTCGTGGTTCAGCCCGCGCTTTCTGGCTTCTTCCACGACGGCGTTCGCCATCGAGTGCGGATAGTGCTCTTCCAGACAGGCCGCCAGACGGAGCATTTCCTCCTCGCGGTAGCCGCCGAAGGGAATGACCTGCGCAACGGTCGGCGTGGCGTAGGTGAGCGTACCGGTCTTGTCGAAAACGATGGTGTCCGCGTTCGCGACCGCCTCGAGGAAGCGGCCGCCCTTGACAGAGATATGGTGTGCACTGCTCTCGCGCATAGCGGAGAGCACGGCGATCGGCATCGCGAGCTTCAGTGCGCAGGAGAAGTCCACCATCAGCACGGCGAGCATCTTCGTCACGTTGCGCGTGATGAGATACGTCAGGGCCGTGCCGCCCAGCGTATAGGGCACGAGCCGGTCCGCCAGGCGGGCGGCCTTGTCCTCGGCGGTGGATTTCAGCTTTTCAGATTCTTCGATCATGTGGACGATGCGGTCGTAGCGGCCGCTGCCCATCGCCTTTTCCACGCGGATGACACATTCGCCCTCTTCCGCGACGGTTCCGGCGTAGACCGGGCTGCCGGGCCGCTTCGGCACGGGCATCGATTCGCCTGTCATGGACGCCTGATTGACCATCGCCTCGCCGTCGACGACCCGGCCGTCCAGCGGGATGAGGTTGCCCGTGCGGACGACGACCTCATCGCCCGCCTCGATGTCGCCGATCGGGACGAGGAGCTCGGTCTCGCCGGCCTTTTTCCAGACCTTGTCGACGTTCAGCGCCATCGCGCCCGCGAGATCGGCCACGGATTTCTTGTGCGTCCACTCCTCCAGGATCTCGCCAAGGCGCAGCATGAACATGACGGAGCCCGCCGTGTTGAAGTCGCCGCGCACTATCGAGACGGTGACGGCTGTTGCGTCGAGCACGGCGACGGAGAGCTTTCCGTGCCAGAGGGCTTTCAGCCCTTCCCTGATATATTTCACGGAGCGGAACAGCGTGATCGCCGTTGCGACCGGAGCCGGCAGGAACAGCCGGTTGAACACGCGGCGGCAGACCGTAAAGACCAGCTTGTCCTCATACTCGCGGTTCAGCGCGCGGGGCGTATGCTCCGGCACGAGGGCCAGCGCCCGTTCCGACGTAAACGAAAACGCCGCCAGCGCCTGAACCACATCGGCACGCGCGCCGCGATAGACCACGGTCACGTCCTGTGTGCGGTCGAAGACCTTGACGGACTCGACCCTCGCGACGTCCTTCAAATAATATTCCAGAATATCCGCCTCGCGCAGCGACATCGTGCGGCACGCAAGATGCACCCGGATACGGCCTCTGGATTCATGCAAAATACGACATTTCATAGTATTGACCTCGCAGCTCGTATGCTCTGGAACTGTAACAACACAAAATGCAGCTTTTCAACAGAGCAGCGGGAAAAGAGTGAAAGGGGCAAAAAGCCCCTTTCGCGTTCAATCAAGCAGTTTTCCAAACTTAAAAAGCTTGGAAAACTGGACAGGGCGGGGACGAAAAGACATTTTGTCCCGACGAGAGCCGCTTTGTGCGGCTCTCAGCTTGCTCTGATCACTCCGCGTCGGCGGGTGCGTCTTCGATCACGGCCTCGGCCTCCGCCTCGGCGCGCTTGGCGTTGATGTCCTTCGCGTCGGCGTAGATGTCCTCGGCGCCCTCGCGGACGTTCGTGACGGCCTTCATGACGCAATCCTTCGCGCGGATCGCAGCGGCGGTGGTGTGGGCGTAGACCTTCTTCGCGTCCTTGCTGCTAAGGAACTTCAGACCGGCGGTGCCGAACAGGACGCCGGCGGCAAACAGACCAATGTGCTTCATAGTCAATTCCTCCATAATTCCCGGATCCTGGTGGATAAGGCACTTTAACTTTCGTAAAAGCACTTAAATTTTCAAAAACTGGACAGAATCCGAACATTTTTCTGTATCAAGAATATAGCACAGGACGTTTGAAAATGCAAGTGCTGATCCGACAGTTTTTTTGAAAAAGGCGCCCAATTTTTCAGCAATTTGATCGGTGCTGCGCGGCAGGTTTCCGCTTGTAGCCGCAGTCGCAGTACGGCCCGCCGGAAGCGAGCGTATATTCCCGCACAAAATCGGCTGTTTCGCCCGCCTCGCTCATCGTATAGTCCAGATGACACATCGCGGGCGTCAGGTCGTAGAGGCCCAAGTCCTTCATCAATGCGCAGATGCCGCACTGTGTGAAGCGCGCCTCGTAGCCGCTGCCGTCCGGATATTCCAGCAGATCCATGTTCCACGAATAGGGGTTGCGGTCCGCGGCGCGGAGCGCGGCCGTCGCGCGCATCCCGGCGAGGTCTGCCTCCGTGAACTTCTTTTTGCCGCTCTTGCGGCAGAACCAGCGCATCGGCCCGGTCATCATTGCCTTTGCATAGTAGTCCGTCAGGCGATCAACGTCCGGCCGCTGCGGCATATTCAGGATGAACGCGCCGAGCATCGCGGCGTTCACAATGTTCATCTGGAAGCGATCTTCCTTCTCAAATTCCGGCAGGCCCGCAATGATCTCACGGTATTTCGGCTTCGCCCGCTTTGCAACATCTTTGGCCGTCGCCGCGTCATAGCCGAACACTGCGGTCAGCTGCGTCTGAAACGATTTTCCAAACAGCGTCCACATGCCCATCGGCATTCCCATGTACTTCATTTCAGATACTTCCCCGCTTCCGTTTCCAGTTCCCGCCAGGCAGGATACTCCGCGCCCTGCGCGTCAAAGAACACCTTCAGGTCGCGGTCCAGCGCGCTCATCTCGTCGACCGCGTTCATCGCATGGTCGGACGCGCAGATCTTGCCGAGGCTCGTCGCGCACATGAGCTTGAAAAAGCGCAGACAGGTCTTGCGGTAGGCCGCACTCTCAAAGTCCGCGTCCGATTTCGGCAGGATCTCATGTCCGGCGTCCCGGATGGCGCGGTAGCCCTCGATGTTGGCGTCGATCAGGCGGCTGAGATAAGCCGTGCTGCCCTTGCGCTTCTTCAGGTCGCCGTCCGTCTTATAGCACGCGAAGGCCACCGGCAGCACGAACGCCGCATGACAGAGCAGATAATCCTCCATGTTCGGCTCGTAGGTCACCTTGTATTTTGTGCCGCTGAAAATTTCCCGAATCAACTGCTCGTTGGAGGGGGCACCCGGAATCTGCCCAATCGTGATCTTCTTCAGATCGATGGAGGCCACATGGTCCGGCTCCCGGTGGCCCGCCGAGGAGGCAAACGCGAACAGGACGTTCTTCTCCGGCAGCGCGTCAGAAAGCGCCCGCGCGCGGACGTCGTTGCCGACGAAGACGAGATTTTTCGTCCGGTTGGCGCGCAGCGTCTCCAAGATCGAGTCGAGCTGCGTATAGCGCAGGACGACGAAGATGACATCATAGGCCTCGTCCGGCTTCAACTTGGTCACGACCGGGATCCGGCTGACCGACATGCAGGGCGAAAACTTGTCCTTGATGCGCAGGCCGTTTGTCCGGATCTCCTCCGCCCATTTTCCGCGCGCAAGCAAGACGACATCCTTTCCGGCGCGGAACAGATTTCGCGCGAGGTTGCAGCCGAGCACGCCCGCGCCATATACCAATATTTTCACAGGCAAGCCTCCTGTTTCATTTCGCCAAATTTTACTCGCAGATCCTTTATTTTGCGTCCCGCCATTCGCAGATCGCGGCGACCATGCGGCGCTCGATGTCCTTGCGCGCAGCGCGGCACTCCTTCGGATACTGCTTCGCCGCCCGGAAGGCCCGCTTCACGAACAGGTCTGCGCCGATGGGCAGCATCGTCGTCAGCATGCTCTGCGGGAAGACAAAGTGCGTCCCGTGTTCATAGACCGCCGCCTCAACGGCGCAGCTGTGCGGCCGCTCGGCCAGGTGCTGTTCCATGCGGCGGATATATTTCGCCGCGTCTCACAGCCTATCATCCACCGCGCCGATCATCAGGAGCTTGCCCCGGATGTGCTCGATCGGGATGAACTCTTCCTCCTGAATGGGGTGCGCAGCCTCGGAATCGTCAAAGATCTTGCAGGAGTTCATCATGTCGCCCGTGTGTTTACCCTCCGAGGCGAACACGTGCCAATACTGCGGATGCTGATAGCAGAACGGCATGTAGGGCAGCGGCTTCCCACGGTAAGTGAACAGCGACTCGCCGGGGATCGGCCACTCCTTGCAGCCGTCCTTTTTGCCCTGTGCGAAGCCCTGCCAGACAAAGTCACTCGCCGTCATGGCGATGGTCAGCGTCAGCTCCGGAAACATCGACGCCGCCGTCAGCGTGAGCGTCCCGGTGGTCGACGCGCCGGCAATGCCGACCCGTTCGTTTCCGTACGCCTTCAGCCACGCGATGGCTGTCTCGATGCGCTCGAGCGGATAGTTGTGGTGGCTGTAATCCTTCCGGCCCGGCGACATCGTCAGCACGTTCACGCCCCGCCGCAGCAGCCATTTTACCGCCGAACGCGCGATATGGTCCTCCGGATCGTCGCCCAGCATGGCGATCAGCGCACAGCTTGCGCCGGACGGACAGGACCAATAGGCACCGTAAAAGCCGTCCCGCTCCACATCAAAATGTACATGCTCCATCTCTATACCTCCCCGAATGTCAGCTGCACGATCTGCATGGCCATCTTCCGGTCGCCGACCTTCGCCATAAAGCGGAAAAGCCTGCTGACCGACGGATCCTTCAGATCATGATAGCCCAGCATATAGCCCCGGCTGGACACGCGCAGACCTGCGGCCCACGGCGAGAGCTCTTTTTTCGCATCGGACACAGCGAAATACGCGCCGACGTCCCGGATCTCCGCATCGCGGATCCACGTTTTGAGCATCAGCTTCACGGCCTTCTGGTTTGCCGCGTCGAAGACCAGCCGCCCGCCGGGGAATGCCTTCGCCATCTTCTGCACCAGCGTCCGCACCTGTTCGGTCAGGAAGTAATAGAACACGCCCGCCGCGAAGAAGACCGCGCCGCCGGCCGCGTCGATCCGCGCAAACCATGCCGTGTCGTTCAGGTCGCACGGGATGTTTTCCTCGCGCTCCCCGGCGGGGAGCAGCTCGTTCCGCGCGGCGATCACGTCCGGGAAATCGAGGTTATAAATTTTACACGTCCCGTTGTCGCAGCGGCGGCCCGTGCTGTCCAGTCCGCAGCCGAGATTGACGACCGCCGCGTTCGGGTGCGACTTCAGATAGTCCCGCACCTCCCACGCGAGGTCATTCTGCCGCATCGCGGCCTCCAGAAAGCCGAAGCGCTGCATCAGGCTCCCGGCCTTGCGCTCCAGCGCCGAGAAATCGTAGTCGATCTGCCCGATCAGGCGGATCGCCGTCTCGTCCTGAAAGAGGTCCGGATACAGCTCCGAGCATTTCTTCCGCCCGTAGAGCGGAATGACCAGCGTCTCCTGGACGCTGTTTTTTTCAATGTGATACTTCATAAATTCCTCCGATAGCCCGCCTCGTCCCGGTATTCGGGATGCAGCTTACAATATTCGTCGCGGTCGCCGCAGATGGTATAGTCGCACTTGCAGCCGTTGGAGCAGGTCGTCCGGCGGATGAGCCGCGCGTGGATCAGCTCCATCGACGCATAGTCCACATTGCAGAGCGCCGGCATGATCTCCTCCAGCCCGAATTGCTTTGCAAATTCCGCCGCCGGGCACGCCGTAAATTCATAATAGATCGGCTGGCTTCGGTCAAACGGCGCGACGTGCATCTCGTAATCGTGCCATTTATCGCAGGCGCTCTTCGCCCGCGTAAAGGCCTTGTACATCAGCTTCCTCCAGAACGGCTTGTTGCAGTCCACAAATTTCAGCTTGCGGAAATTGGGCAGGATCAGGTTTTCTTCGATCTCTTCGATCTCCCGGAAGGACGTAACGTCCCTGCACACGGCATAATAGCTCATGATCGCGATGCAGTCATACGTGCCGCCGGCTCCGTTGTGGAAGTTTTTCTTCCCGCCAAGGTCGGTGCGCCAGTCTTTCAAAAAGTCGACGTATTGCCTCTGTACACGCTCCCAGACGGCCTCCCGCTCCGCCTCCGGATAATGCAGCGCGATCTTTGCCTGGATCTGCGCCTTGCAGGGCTTGGAATAGAGCACGTGGCAGGTTCGGTCAAATTGCAGTTCATGGTCCTTCATCCGGTCTCCCCCTTCGGCGGCTTTGTTAGATACGTTTAACCGTGATGCACAAAAACGAGGCGGTTCGTGCGCTCTAACCGCCGTCTATTCAAAAGGCCGCTTCCCGCAGCCTCTGTTTTCCTCTATTCTGGCACATTTTCTGCCATTTTTCAAGAGACTCAGCAGAAAAAAAGCGGGCGGCCAATGGCCGCCCGCCTGTGCAAAATCTACGATAGAATGCGTAGGGGCCGATGCCCTCATCGGCCCAAAAGCCTTCCCTCTGGGGGAAGGTGGCTGCGACGCGAAGCGGAGCAGACGGATGAGGGCATGGAGCACTCACCCAACTGCATCATGTATCGTTTTTGCTCCCCGACCCTCATCCGCCCCAGTGTGTGCACTGGGGCAGCTTCCCCGGCGGGGAAGGCATCCGCTGCGGCGGGAAACATTTAGATATACTGCTGGGTCACGACATCGATGATGCCGCGCGTGGTGATGCGGAGCGTCGGGATGACCGGCAGCGCCATGAAGCTGAGC
>CAJMLC010000075.1 GCA_905214155.1 uncultured bacterium
TGCAGGAGATCTTCGCCAGCGGCACCGCGGCGGTCATCTCGCCGATCGGCTGGCTGAACGTGATGGGCACGGATGTGCAGGTCGCGGACGGGACGGTCGGCCCCGTGGCGCAGAAGCTCTACGACACACTCTACGGCATGCAGACCGGCACCGTCGCGGACGATATGGGCTGGACTTATCGGCTGATTTAAGGTATAATTTCCATCAGGGCGCGAAAGCGCCCTGATTTCCGATCTGATCCCCCGATGCGGGGCCGAAAAGGAGACGATCATGGCAGAACTCGGACTTGGGACGCGGTGCGTACAGGCGGGCTATACGCCGGGAAACGGCGAGCCGCGGCAGATCCCCATCATTCAGAGCACCACATTCAAATACGACACCAGCAGCGCGATGGGCAAGCTCTTCGACCTTGAGGCCGACGGCTATTTCTACTCCCGCCTGCAAAACCCGACGAACGACCATGTCGCGGCGCGCATCGCCGCGCTCGAGGGCGGGACGGCGGCGATGCTGACGGCCTCCGGCTCGGCGGCGACGTTCTTCGCCGTGTTCAACATCGCCTCATGCGGCGACCACATCGTCTCCTCGTCGAGCATCTACGGCGGGAGCTACAACCTGTTCGCCGTGACGATGAAGCGCATGGGCGTGGACGTGACGTTCGTCGACCCGGACAGCACGCCGGAAGAGCTGGACGCGGCGTTCCGCCCGAATACGAAGCTCGTCTTTGGCGAGACGATCGCGAACCCGGCGCTGACCGTGCTCGACATCGAGAAATTCGCCGACGCCGCGCACCGGCACGGCGTGCCGCTGATCGTGGATAATACGTTCGCCACGCCCATCAACTGCCGCCCGTTCGAGTGGGGCGCGGACATCGTGACGCACTCGACGACGAAGTATATGGACGGCCATGCAGGCGCGCTCGGCGGCTGCATCGTCGACTCCGGCAGATTTGACTGGACGGCGCACGCCGAAAAATTCCCTGGCCTCTGCACGCCGGACGAGAGCTACCACGGCGTCACATATACCGAGCGCTTCGGCCTCGCGGGCGCATACATCACGAAGGCCACCGCGCAGCTCATGCGCGACATGGGCCCCACACAGTCGCCGCAGAACGCCTATTATCTGGCGCTCGGCCTCGAGAGTCTGCATGTGCGCGTCAAGCGTCACTGTGAGACTGCACAAAAGGTGGCCGAGTTTTTGCAGCAGAATGACCAGGTCGCGTGGGTGCGCTACTGCGGCCTGCCCGGCGACAAATACTATGAACTCGGACAGAAATACCTGCCGAACGGCTCCTGCGGCGTCGTGTCCTTCGGCGTGAAGGGCGGCCGCGCGGCGGCGGAGGACTTCATGGGCCGCCTGAAGATCGCGGCCATCGAGACGCACGTCGCCGATGCGCGCACCTGCTGCCTGCATCCGGCATCCAGCACACACCGCCAGATGAACGCGAAGGAGCTGGCCGCGGCGGGCGTCAGCGAAGAGCTGGTGCGCTTTTCGTGCGGATTGGAAGATGCGGAAGACCTGATCGCAGATCTCGATCAGGCGCTGCGCGGCTGAGGAGGACACTATGCCGATCAAAATACCGAACGGCCTGCCGGCGGCCCAGACGCTGGCGGGCGAAAACATCTTCGTCATGGACGAGACGCGCGCAGTGACGCAGGACATCCGGCCGCTGCAGATCCTGGTCCTGAACCTGATGCCGACGAAGATCGAGACGGAGACACAGCTCTCCCGCCTGCTGGGCAATACGCCGCTGCAGGTAGAGCTGGAATTCCTGCACACCTCGTCGCACGAATCGAAAAATACGGCGAAGGAGCACCTGTTCAAATTCTATCAGGTGTTCGACCAGGTCAAAGACCGCAACTTCGACGGCATGGTCGTGACCGGTGCGCCGGTGGAGCAGATGCCGTTTGAGGATGTGGAATACTGGCAGGAGCTGTGCGAGATCATGGAATGGAGCAAGACGCACGTCTATTCCACGTTCCACATCTGCTGGGGCGCACAGGCGGGCCTCTATTACCACTACGGTATCCGGAAATACGATCTGCCGGAGAAGCTCTTCGGCGTGTTCCCGCACGTGGTGGAGCGGCGGAGCTCGATGCTGATGCGCGGCTTTGACGACACGTTCATGGTGCCGCATTCGCGGCACACCACGATCCGCCGCGAGGAAGTGGAGGCGTGCGGCGAGCTGAAGATCCTGGCGTCCTCGCCGCAGGCGGGCATCTACGCGCTCTCAACTGAGGGCGGGCGGCAGATCTTCATCACCGGCCACTCGGAATACGACGCCGGGACGCTCCAGAAGGAATATCTGCGCGACAAGAACGCAGGTCTGCCGATCCATGTGCCGGAGAACTATTTCCCGGATGACGACGACACGCAGCCGCCGCGCGTCACCTGGCGCAGCCACGCCAATCTGCTCTATCAGAACTGGCTGAACTATTTCGTCTATCAGGCGACGCCCTATGACCTCGACACGATCGAGCCGGTGTTCGCGGGCCTGTAAGGCAGCTATCACAAAACGCCCGTTCTCTGCTTTCTGCAGAGAACGGGCGTTGGTTTTATGTCTTACAAAACTTTCGAAAGGAATGCCTGCGTTCTGGGGTTCTGCGGATGGTCGAACAGCTCGTTCGGCGCGTTCTCCTCGAGGATCGCGCCGCCGTCCATGAAGATGACCCGGCTGGCGACCTCGCGGGCGAAGCCCATCTCGTGCGTGACGACGGCCATCGTCATGCCGTCCTCGGCAAGGGAGCGCATCAGGTCGAGCACCTCGCCGACCATCTCGGGGTCGAGCGCGGAGGTCGGCTCGTCGAAGAGCATGACCTCGGGCTGCATCATCAGCGCGCGGACGATCGCGATGCGCTGCTTCTGCCCGCCGGAGAGCATGGCCGGGAACGTGTCCGCCTTGTCGGGCAGACCGATGCGGGCGAGCATCGCGCGGGCCTTTTCATCGGCCTCGGCCTTGCTCAAAAGCTTGAGATGGACGGGCGCGAGCGTCAGGTTTTTCAGGACGGTCATGTTCGGGAACAGGTTGAAATGCTGGAAGACCATGCCCATCTTGCGGCGATGGAGGTCGAGATCAATCTTCTTGTCGGTGATGTCGACGCCGTTGAACCAGACGGAGCCGGACGTCGGCACCTCGAGCAGGTTGAGGCAGCGCAGCAGCGTCGATTTGCCGGAGCCGGACGGGCCGATGATGGCCACGACCTCGCCGCGGTTGATGGAGAGGTTGCAGTCGTTCAGGGCCTTGACGGCGCCGCCGTCGAATTCCTTGACCACGTGCTCGACGCGGATCAGCTCGTTATTGCTTGTCGCCACGGCGCATCCTCCTTTCGACGGCCTCGATGGCCTTGCTGGCGGGGTAGTTGATGCAGAAATAGATCAGGGCCGCGAGGGTATAGGGCGCGAGGGAGACGTAGGTCGCGCTGGCGACGGCCTTCGCGCCGAACATCAGCTCCTCCATGCCGAGCATGGAGCAGATGGACGACTCTTTGACCATCGTGACGATCTCATTGGCGAGGGCCGGCAGGACGTTTTTGATCGCCTGCGGCAGCACGACGAAGCGCATCGACGCGCCGCCGGAGAGGCCCAGCGAGCGGGCCGCCTCGGTCTGCCCCTTGTCGACAGCGAGGATGCCGGCGCGGAAGATCTCCGCGACGTAGGCCGAGCTGTTCAGCGCGAGGGCCACAACGCCGGGGATGAAGCGCGAGATGTCGGCAAAGCCGAGGATCGTGACGCGCGGGATCGAGATGGCCCCGAAGAGGCCGAAGTAGATGATCGACAGCTGCACGAGCAGCGGCGTCGACCGGAAGAGGGCGATGTACGCGCCGGAGATGCTCCGCACGATGCGGTTTTTGCTCAGCCGCATCAGCGCCAGCAGCAGCGCCGGGATGATGGCCAGCAGGACGGACACGACAGCCAGCAGCAGCGTGTATTCCAGCCCTCGCACGAACGACGTCGCGTATTTGGGCAGGAAGGAGAAATTAAAGAAGTTCGCCTTGTTCATGTCGACGAACAGGTTGCTCCACCACATAGAATATGGTTCCTTTCTTTGTTGTGGGAAGCCTTACTTCATTTGGCTCTGGAAGAAGCAGGGCTTCCCTTATTTTTGATAAGGCGTCGAACGTGCGCAAAGTGCAGGGCCGGAAGGCGGCCTTGCACTTTGCAGGAAGATGGAATGACGTTTGGAATGGGGCTCTGTTTAGCCTTCAGCCGGAGCGTCGGCGGAGACTTCCTCGGCCACGCCGCTCAGGGAATCGGCCAGAGAGATGAACTCTTCGATCTTGTTCTCGGCGTTGATCTTGGCGATGGCTTCGTTGATGCCGGGGAGCAGGCCCTTCGGGTCGCCCTTCTGGACGGCGACGCAGTAGGGTTCCGCTGCGCCAAGCTCGCTGGACGCCTCGGCGATGACGAAATCGTCGTTCTCGGCGACATACTGGTTGGCGACGCTGCCGTCGACGACCACGGCGTCGACCTTATCGTACATGAGCTGGTTGACGAGGTCAGTCACGAGCTGGAGGGCGACAAGGTTCGCGCCGGGCATATCATTGGTGACGATGTCGGCCTTGGTCGTGCCGGTCTGGGCGCCGACGGCTTTGCCGTCAAAGTCGGCGAGGGTCTTGTACTGGTCCGCGTTCTCCTTCTTGACGAGGATCATAGGCGGATAGTCGGTGTAGTAGGGGTCGGAGAAATCAGCGGCTTCCTTGCGCTCGTCGGTCGCTTCCATCGCGGCGATGACGATGTCGAAATCGCCCTTCTGCAGGGAGGCCAGCAGATAGTCAAACGCCATGTTCTCGGTCTGGAGGGTCTTGCCGGTGTAGTCGGCGATGTACTGCGCGACGGAGACGTCAATGCCGCCGTAGACCATGTCGCCGTTGTCGTCCGGATACATGAACTCGAACGGAGCGTAGTCGGCAGACGTGCCGAAGATCAGCGTCTCGGCGGGCGCGTCGGCCTGCTCGGCGGATTCGCTGGAAGCATCGGCTTCGGTGGAGGCGTCGGCCTGTTCCGTGGTCTGGGAATCGGCGGGCGCGGCAGTGTCAGCGGGGGTAGAATTGTTGTTGGACGCGCAGGCCACCATGCCGAATACCATCAGCGCGGCCAGCGTCAGTGCAAGCAGCTTTTTCATAGTCAGAACTCCTTTTCATTTCTTGCTTCCTGTTCGGATGCAATGTCGTGCATGTTTTTGTGATGGCAACAGTATACAACGTTTATTCATGCAAAGTCAAGTAAAAATATTCATATTTTATGCAGTTTCTTCTGCACCGTTTTTGTGCGAACTGCCAAAGGGCAAAAATAGAGCTTGCAAACGCAGGTTTTCCACCCTATAATAAAGAAAAAATCAAATGCAAGCCGCAAAAATCGGCGGTCATAGTCGTCCTGCGCGGGACGGCATGGCCGCCTCCGTCTGCGGCATGCAAACAGGAATGAATATATGCAAATGAATATTTCGATGAATATGATGAATAATTCCGTGCTGGAGACCGATCTTGCGCAGGTCCGCCGCAACGCAGAGGCCATCGTGCGGACGATCCCCGCGGGGACGCGTCTGCTGCCCGTGCTCAAGTGCGATGCCTACGGCCTTGGCGCGGCGGAGATCGCGCGGGTGCTGGAGCCGCTCGAGGCCGTGGCGGGCTTCGCCGTGGCGCATGTGTCCGAAGGGCTTGCGCTGCGCAGGGTCGGGATCACGAAGGACCTTCTGGTCATGAGCAGCGCCCTGCCGTGGCAGCTTTCTGCCGCGGTGGATGCGGATCTGACGCTCACCTGCGGCCGGGCGGGCTTCGCCTCGGAGCTGCAAGCCGCCGCGAAGGCCGCGGGCAAAACTGCCGCCATCCATATCAAGATCGACACCGGCCTGCACCGGATCGGCTTTGCGCCGGAGGAGCTGGGCGGTTTGCTCAGTGAGCTGCAAAACGCGCCGTCGCTGTGCGTGACCGGCACGTTCTCGCATTTTTCCGATACCTCGGATGCTGCGCTCTGCGCGCGGGAGTATCTATTGTATGAGACCGCGCTCGAAACGCTGCGCGCGGCGGGCATCGAGCCGGGCCTGCGGCACGTCGCGTGCTCGGCGGCGAGCGAGCAATACCCCCAATACTGCCTCGATGCGGTGCGCGTCGGGCGGCGGCTGTTCATGGATGCCCCGACGGCCCCGCGCGGCGACATCCGCGAGGTGTCGACGTGGCGGAGCTTCGTGACGATGGTGCATGCGCGCAGCGCGGGCGAACGGGTCGGCTACGGGGGCGCGGTCGCGCTCGAACGCGACGCCGTGCTCGCAACAGTCGGCGTAGGCTACGGCGACGGCCTAACCCCCGCGCTGGCCTCCGCTAAGGCTCCCGTACTCATCGGCGGGAAGCGCTGCACGCTGCTGGCGTGCTGCATGGATCAGTGCCTGATTGACGTGACGGGCGTGGATTGCCGCCCCGGCGACGAGGCCGTGTTCTTCGGCTATGACCGGTTTGGAAATTGTCTGCCGTCGCAGGAGGTCGCGCTGCTGATCGGCGGCGACGAGGGCTGCGGCCTGACCGCAGCTCTTTCCCCCCGCGTGGTCAGAACTTACAGCTTCTAATGGATCCTCTAGGGGCGGACGATTCTGTCCGCCTAGGGTGTATCTGAAAACTCCCAATGTGACCGGCAGCGAGGAATTTTCGCGCTGCGCAAGACATTTTTTCGCAGGAATACTGACGTATTTCAAGGAAAAATGACGCGGCGCGGCGTGAAAAGGCCCGCTGTCCGGGTGCGTCGGGAGTTTTCAGATACACCCTAAGGGCCCCCCACGTTTAGAATCGGCGTGCAATAGAATTCGTAGGGTCCGATGCATTACCTGTGCAGCGATAAAATGCCGGCGCAAGCAGAAAACGGCGTAAATTTCAGCTGCGGGAGGGCGGGCGCCAGCTCGTCTGCCACGAAGTAAATCTCGTCCTCGTCCCACGATGCGCCCGCCTGCTTTCTGCAGGCCTCCAGCTCCGCGCGGGTGCGGAACGCCACATCGCCGATCAGGATCTCGCCGTCCTCCTGCAGCAGCTCCAGCAGCCCGTTGAGAAACGGCACCTTCTCGGCGTCCGTCAGGTGGTGCAGCGAATAGGTCGCGAGGATAAAATCATAGCGCCGCGCGCGGAGCGGCTTCGCCAGCCCCTGTCTGAAATCGCCGGGATAAAGTTCTGCATTTGGCATCTTCTCCTGCGCCAGCTGCACCATCCGCTCCGAAAAATCCTGTCCATAGATGCGGCAGCCCTGTGCATAGAGCCGGGCCGTCAGCGTGCCGGTGCCGAAGCCGATGTCCAGCACGGCTCCACCGCCGTGTGCCGTCACACGGTCGACGATCGCGTCCAGGATCTCCTGATAGCCCGCGAAGGGGTAGCTCCCCGCCGCGTCGGAGCGCGCGACGCTCCGGTCATATTCGTCGGCCCATTGGTCAAAACCTGTGTTATTCAGCATATTCCTCCACAATTCAAACAAACCCCCGCCGCAAAGCGGCGGGGGTTGCTGGTTTAATCAACGATCTCCACGGAGACCTTTTTGCCGTTACGCTGGGCAACGGACTTCATGATCGTGCGGATCTCCTTGGCGATGCGGCCCTGACGGCCGATCAGCTTGCCCATGTCCTCGGGCGCGACCCGCAGCTCGAGCACAGTGGTCTCGCCTTCGATCTCGGTCACGGTGACGCTGTCGGGATCATCGACCAAATTCTTTGCCATATACAGCAAAAGATCTTTCATTATACTGCTCCTAAATTACAGGACGTTGGCCTTTTTCAGCAGGCCGCGAACGGTATCAGTGGGCTGCGCGCCGTTCTTGATCCACTGCTTGGCCTTGTCGGCGTCGACCACGATGGCGGACTCCGCCTTCGGATCATACGTGCCGATCTCTTCGATGCAGCGGCCGTCGCGCGGGAAACGGGAGTCGGCGACGACGATGCGGTAGAAGGGATTCTTCTTGGCGCCCATTCTTCTCAGTCTGATCTTAACCATTGTTTGTTCCTCCAAATATAACTCTCTTGATTTTGATACTTCGTAAAGCTATGCAAAGTTAGCTGAAACGATAACTACATACCCGGGAAACCGGGGAATCCGCCGAAGCCGCCCTTTTTGCCCATGCGCTTCATCTTCTTCTGCGCGCCGGGACCAGAGAACTGCCTGGCCAGCTGATTCATCATGTCGAACTGCTTGAGCAGACGGTTGATGTCCTCGACCTTCACGCCGGAGCCTGCCGCGATGCGGCGCTTGCGGCTGTGATTGAGGACGCTGGGGTTTTCGCGCTCGTAGGGGGTCATCGACTGGATGATCGCCTCGGTGCGCGCCATGGCCTTTTCGTCCACCTGCGCGCCCTTGAGCGCACCAGCGTTCATGCCGGGGATCATGCCAGCGATCTCGTCGAGGCTGCCCATGCCCTTGAGCTGGGTGAGCTGATCATAGAAATCGGAGAGCGTGAATTTATTGCTGCGGAGCTTCTGCTCCAGTTCTGCGGCCTTCTTCTGGTCGAACGCGGCCTCGGCCTTTTCGATCAGCGTCAGCACGTCGCCCATCCCGAGAATGCGGGATGCCATGCGGCCGGGGTGGAACGGCTCGATCTGGTCGAGCTTCTCGCCTGTGCCGATAAACTTGATCGGCTTGCCCGTAACGGCCTTGACCGAAAGGGCCGCGCCGCCGCGCGCGTCGCCGTCGAGCTTGGAGAGGATGACGCCGTCGATGTCGAGGTATTCGTTGAACGTCTGCGCGGCGTTGACCGCATCCTGACCGGTCATCGCATCGACGACGAGGAGGATCTCATTCGGCTTGACCTCGGCCTTGATGGCCTTCAGCTCGTCCATCAGCGCCTCGTCGACGTGCAGGCGGCCCGCCGTGTCAAGGAAGACCATGTCGTTGCCGTGTCGGATGGCATGGGCGATGGCGGCCTTCGCGATGTCGACCGGGTTCGTCTGCCCCATCTCGAAGACGGGGATGCCGAGTTGTCCGCCGACGACCTGCAGCTGCTTGATGGCTGCCGGACGGTAGATGTCGCAGGCGACGAGCA
>CAJMLC010000076.1 GCA_905214155.1 uncultured bacterium
CTTTATCCCGGACGATACCGCGAAAACTGGATATTCACGCCCGATGATGCTGCAAAATATCATGGGTACGCCTTTGCTTTCGTGGCTGGCGTCCTCCCTGATCGCCGGCGGCGTTGGGCGTTTCTTTATGGTCTGCCACGAGCGCTTCCGGCGCGATGTCCGCGCCTGTATCCCGGATGACGTCGGCTTCTTCTGCCCCGAGCAGGAGGCCGTGTCCGACCAGCTCCATGTCTTCCTGTCCACAGCGGACGAGAGCGAGGAGGATGTTATCGTCGTCACCGGCCCGGCCATCATCCTGCCCTACGCCAACGACGAAGAGGAGTTCGACTCCGCCCCCATCGTCAGCCCCGTCACCTCCGTCAACCGTATGACGCTCATGCAGGCGCTCGACGAGAAGTTCATCTTCACCGAATTCCTGAAGGATCACGGCGTCCCCTATACCGACCGCGACGGCGTCTATGGCGTCGCCGGCCTTTCCGAGCTGCCGGAGTGGCAGCCGGTGCTCAACCAGTGCAATCTCTATCGCCTGGCGCAGCAGGGCGTCGAGATCTGGGACTACAACAACACTTACGTCGAGCCGGGCGTCGCCGTCGGCGCGGGCTCCGCGCTCCTGCCGGGCACGATCCTGCGCGGCCACACCTCCATCGGCTGCGGCTGCACCATCGGCCCGAACAGCTATTTAGAGAACGCCAAGATCGGCGACGACACCAACGTCAACAGCTCGCAGGTCTATAACTCCACTGTCGGTTATGATACCCACATCGGCCCGTTTGCTTACATCCGCCCCGGCTCCACGATCGGGAGCCACATCCGCGTGGGCGATTTCGTCGAGATCAAAAATTCCACGATCGCCGACGGCACGAAAATTTCGCACCTGACATACGTCGGCGACAGCGACGTCGGCCAGAACTGCAACTTCGGCTGCGGCACCGTGACGGTCAACTACGACCGCGCAAAAAAATACCGTACCACCATCGGCGACAACGCCTTCATCGGCTGCAACACGAACCTCATCGCGCCGGTCACGGTCGGCGACGGCTCGTATATTGCCGCCGGCTCCACCATCACGGACGATATTCCGGCCATGGCCCTCGCCATCGCCCGCGCCCGCCAGCAGAATAAAAAGGATTGGGCCGCGAAGCATAAGATCAAGGAAAAATAATGTCCCGCAACGAGCATGATCCCCGTCGCAGTGGTCGTAGGGGCCGATGCCCTCATCGGCCCAAAGGTTCCCCTTATGAAAGGGGCCGCTTCGCTACCTTGCCAGGGGAGGCTATCCGCTGCGGCGTGCTTTGGGCGGACAGGGTCGTCCGCCCCTACAAGGACTTCTATAAGATCCACCCCCATGCATACGCGGCTTGGCCGCTGCAAATAGATCGTTCCCAAAAAGCAGAACAGAATGATGAATCAGAGAGGTATTTCAAAATGATTTCTCATGGTAAGAATGTCAAGGTATTCTCCGCCAACGCCAACAAGAGCCTGGCCGAAGGCATCTGCCGCAAGCTGTGGCTGCCCCTCGGCGACAGCACCGTCACCTCCTTTGCCGACGGCGAAGTCTCCATGACTATCAACGAATCCGTCCGCGGCAGCGATGTCTTCCTCGTCCAGCCCACCTGCAAGCCCGTCAACGACCATCTGATGGAGCTGCTCGTCATGATCGACGCCTGCAAGCGCGCCTCCGCGGGCCGCATCACCGCCGTCATGCCCTATTTCGGCTATGCCCGGCAGGACCGCAAGGCCAAGGGCCGCGACCCCATCTCGGCAAAGCTCGTCGCCAACATGATCGAGGCCGCCGGGGCGGACCGCGTCCTCACCATGGACCTCCATGCCGCCCAGATCCAGGGCTTCTTCGACATTCCTGTGGACAATCTGCATGCCGTGCCGATCTTTGTGAAATACTTCATGGAGAAGTTCGAGCATCCGGAAGAGATGGTCGTCGTCTCGCCGGACGTCGGCTCCGTCGCCCGCAGCCGTTCCTTCGCCAACAAGATGGGCATGGGCCTTGCCATCGTCGACAAGCGCCGCGAAAAGGCCAACCAGTGCGAGGTCATGAACGTCATCGGCGATGTCCGCGGCAAGAGCTGCATCCTCTATGATGACATGGTCGACACCGCCGGTTCCCTCTGCAACGCCGCCAAGGCCATCGTTGAGATCGGCGGCGCGAAGGAGGTCTATGCCTGCGCGTCCCACGGCGTCCTCTCCGGCCCGGCCAACGACCGCATCGAGGCCAGCCCCATCAAAGAGCTCGCCCTGCTGAATACCATCCCCCCGCTGGAAGGCGCCTGCAAGAAAATCAAATATCTCGACGTGGCTCCGGTCTTCGCCGATGCCATCCAGAGAATTTACGAAGAAAACTCCATGTCCGCTCTGTTCTGATATGAGATTGTTCCCATCCGCCGGGTGCGACTGGCTCGTCGTCGGCCTCGGCAATCCGGGCGGCGAGTATGCCAATACCCGCCACAACGCCGGATTCATGGCCGTCGACCGCATCGCAGACGCGCTCGGCGTCCGCATCACGAAGATCAAATACAAGGCGCTCTGCGCCACGGCAAGCTATCGTGGGCAGAAGCTCCTGCTCCTGAAGCCGGAGACGTTTATGAACGCCTCCGGCCTCGCCGTCGAGGCGGCGGCGCACTTTTATAAGATCCCGCCGGAGCGCGTGCTCGTCCTGTTTGACGACATCTCGCTCCCCGTCGGGAAGATCCGCGTCCGCAAGTCCGGCTCCGCCGGAGGCCACAACGGCATCAAGTCCATCATCGCCATACTCCACAGCGAGGAGTTCCCGCGCGTCAAGATCGGCGTCGGGGCCAAGCCGCACCCCGATTATGACCTGGCTGACTGGGTGCTTTCCAGCTTTTCAAAGACCGAGCAGCCGGAGCTGGATCGCGCGCTCGACAATGCGCGCGATGCCGCGCTCTGCATCCTCACCGATGGATGCGAAAGAGCGGCCGCTTCTTTTAATGGCAAATAATCTCGCTCGCATCTCGCCCGCTATGCCGCGCAAACGCCCTTGCGAATCCAGAAAGGATGCGCTGCGGACGTTTTCTTGCCTGACGAACGATCTGGCGTCGCGAGAGATCTGCACCATGAGAAATGCAAGAAATTGAACATGACAGACTTCGACACGTAGGGGAATTTCTTCTACGTGCGTTGCCTGTTGCACGGAAAACCTGTTTAACCCTGTTTTGGAGGTGTCATCCATGAACGTCCTGCTCTCCCTGCTGCACAGCAGCCCGGAATATGAATCGCTGCGCGCCATGCTCGACGCGGGGCAGACCGCCGCCGTCTCCGGCGTCAGCCAGATCGCCCGTGCGCACTGGATCGCCGCGCTCCGCGAGGACACGGGCCGCCCCGTCGTCGCCGTCTGCCAGGACGAGATGGCCGCCTCCCGCCTTGCTGCCGAGCTGACGGCCTTTCTCGGCCAGCCGCCGGTGACGCTTCCATCGCGCGAGCTGACGTTTCTCGATGCGGCGGGCGTCTCCCGCGAATGGGAGCAGCGGCGGCTGCGCATCCTCTACGACCTCTCGGCGGGCAAGACCCCCGTCCTTGTCACGACGCTCGAGGCGCTCCAGCTCCGCACGATTCCGAAATCGACGCTCTACGCCGCTTCCATCCGCCTGACGGCGGGCGGCAGTTATGACCTCGACAAGCTGACCGAACAGCTCACCGCCGCCGGCTATACCCGCGCGAGCCTCGTCGAGGGCGCGGGGCAGTTTGCGCTGCGCGGCGGCATTCTGGATGTCTTCTCGCCCGCGCACGACCAGCCCGTCCGCGCCGAGTTCTTCGGCGACGAGCTGGACGCAATGGGCTTTTTTGATCCCGTCACCCAGCGCCGCACTGAAAACTGTGACGAAGCGCTTCTTCTGCCGACGCAGGAGGCCCTGCCGGGCCTGCATCCCGGCGGCCTTTCCGGCCTCTGCGCCGATCTGCAGGCGCATATCGCCCGGCAGAACCGCCGCAAAACACCAAATCAGGCGCTCATCAAAACGCTGGAAGCCGACTGCGAAAAGCTGGAAAACGGCGTCAGCTTTTCCGCAGCGGACCGCTATCTGGCCCTGATTTATCCGGAATTTGCCTGCGCAGCGGACTACATCTCGCAGGACGCGGCCGTCTTCTTCTGCGACCACGGCAATCTGCAGCGCGGCGCGCGGGCACGCAGCGAGGAATTTGGGCAGACGCTGGACGTCCTGCTCTCGTCCGGCACGCTTGCGGGCGAGCTCTGCGAATTTCAGGCGGAATATGAGCCGCTGCTCGGCCAGTTCGCCGGGCGCGGCACGGTCTACTTCGACAGCTTTTTGGCTGCGCGTTACCCTGAGACGCTCCCGCCGCAGAAGCTCCTGTCCGTCACAGCCCGACAGCTTCCGGGTTACGGCGGCAGCCTCGATACCGCCGTCTCCGACCTCAAGCACTATGTGAAGAATGAATATGGCTGCCTCGTCCTCTGCGGCGGCAAACGGCGCGGCGAAATTCTGAAAGAGATGCTGGGCGAGGGCGGCGTGAACGCGCTTCTGGCCTTCCCGCTGACGAAAGCGCCGCAGCAGGGGCAGATCCTGATCACCGATGGTTCGCTCCCCGCGGGCCTCGAATATCCGGATCTCCACTGGGCCATCCTGACAGAGGGGCAGCTCCTGGCCCGGCGCGAGCAGAAGCCCGCCGCCAAGCGCAAAAAAGCCGCCACGAACCGCAAAAAGCTCGAATCCTTCACCGATCTCACGCCCGGCGACCTCGTCGTCCACGAGCACCACGGCATCGGCCGCTATGTCGGCAAGGACTACGTCAAGATCGCCTATCAGGGCAGCGACGCGCTCTATGTTCCCGCCACGCAGCTCGACCTTGTCAGCAAGTATATCGGCTCCGGCGGCGAGGATGCGCCCGTCCGCCTCAACAAGCTCGGCGGCGACCAGTGGCAGAAGGCGAAGGCCCGCGCCAAGGCCGCGGCCAAGGATCTCGCCAAGGGCCTCATCCAGCTCTATGCCGCGCGCAAGCGCCTGCCCGGCTTCGCCTTCGCGGCGGATTCTCCGTGGCAGAAGGAGTTTGAAGAGAGCTTCCCCTACGCCGAGACCGACGACCAGCTCCGCTGCATCGCCGAGATCAAGCGGGATATGGAGTCCCCGTCCCCGATGGAGCGATTGCTCTGCGGCGACGTCGGCTTCGGCAAGACGGAGGTCGCGCTCCGCGCCGCGATGAAGTGCATCTTGGACGGCAAGCAGGTGGCGATCTTGGTGCCGACGACCGTCCTGGCCCAGCAGCATTACCTCACCGCCGTCCGCCGCTTCGCGTCCTTCCCGGTCACGATTGACGTCCTCTCCCGCTTCCGCACGGCGCAGCAGCAGAAAAAAACGCTCTACGATCTCTCGGTCGGCAAGGTCGACCTCATCATCGGTACGCACAAGCTGCTGCAAAAATCGGTGCAGTTCAAGGATCTCGGCCTTCTGATCATCGACGAGGAGCAGCGCTTCGGCGTGACGCACAAAGAGCGGCTGAAGGAACTTTCGCGCGGCGTCGACGTCTTAACCTTATCCGCAACACCCATCCCGCGCACGCTCAACATGGCCCTCTCGGGCCTGCGCGATATGTCCACAATCGAAGAGCCGCCGCAGGACCGCTATCCCGTGCAGACCTTCGTCCTCGAGCACAATGATCAGGTCGTCCTCGAGGCCATCCGGCGGGAACTTGCGCGCGGCGGACAGGTCTATTACCTGCATAACCGCGTCGAGACGATCGACGAATGCGCCGCCAAGCTGAAGCAGCAGCTCGGCGAGGACGTCTCCATCGCCGTGGCCCACGGCAAGATGGGGGAGGAGGGCCTCAGCGACGTGATGCAGTCCCTCACGAACGGCGACATCCAGGTCCTCGTCTGCACGACCATCATCGAAACAGGCATCGACGTTCCGAACGTCAACACGCTCATCATCGAGGACGCCGACAAATTCGGCCTCTCACAGCTCCATCAGCTGCGCGGCCGCGTCGGCCGCTCGAGCCGCCATGCCTACGCCTATCTGACGTTCCGCAAAGGCAAGGTGCTCTCCGAGGTCGCAGAAAAGCGCCTCGAGGCCATCCGCGAATATGCGGAGTTCGGCTCTGGCTTCAAGATCGCGATGCGCGACCTCGAGATCCGCGGCGCGGGCGACCTGCTCGGCTCCGAGCAGTCGGGCCACATGATGTCCGTCGGCTACGACATGTACCTGAAATTGCTCGAAGAAGCGGTTCTGGAAGAGCAGGGCGAGGGCGCGCTCAAAGAGCCGGAATGTACCGCCGACCTCAACATCGCGGCCAACATCGCCAAGACCTACGTCACCTCCGGCGAGCAGCGCATGGACCTCTACCGCCGCATGGCCGCCATCCGCTCGCAGTCCGACGCGGACGACCTGCTCGACGAGATCGTCGACCGCTATGGCGACCCGCCCAAGGGCGTGCTGAACCTGATCGATGTCGCGCTGCTCCGCGCCCGGGCCGCCGCTGCGGGCATCACCGAGATCAGTCAGAAGGACACATCCGTCATGATCTTCATGGCCGTGCTGGACTTTGCAGCCGTCTCGGCCTGCTGTGCCGCGCCGGAGTTCAAGGGACGCATCTTCTTCGCCGCGGGCAAGCAGCCGCAGCTCACCGTCAAGCTCGCCAAAGGAGAAGATGCCCTGAAAGCAGCCCAGAAACTGGTCGGCAATTATGCGATCGCGCGTTCGAGCAGTACGGAATCTGGCAATCCTTAATGGAAAATTCAGAATTCCAACATACTTTCTTGAACGAATCACCATTGCAAAAGCAGGGATACTCCGCTATAATGTGGGTAACCATAATTGAGCTTTTTCGGCAGAATTGCCGTGTTCCGAATAGGAGGGATCTCATTTGAAACGAGGAAAATTTGAGGCTGCCAAGCCTTCCCGCAAGCCGACCGCCGCGCAGAAGCATACCGGCGGCGCGTCCGCCCCGAAACAGTCCGGCGGCGGCAAAAAAGTCGGCATCATTCTTGGCTGCGTCATCCTGCTGGCCGTGCTCTGCGTCTGTACCTACGGCATGATCCTGAAAGGGCAGGACACCATCTACCCGAATGTCTATGTTGCGGGCATCAACGTCGGCGGGCTGAAGCGCGACGCCGCCATCAACGCCGTGCAGGAGGCCGTCGACCAGCACACCTCTGCCGACACGCTGACTGTTGTGCTCCCGGATCGTTCGCTGTCCTTCACGCCGGAGGTCAGCCAGGTCGCGCTGAACGCCGACGAGGCCGTCGACCAGGCCATGCGCTATGGCCGCAGCGGCGGCCCCATCACCGCGCTCATCACCTACAACCGCGCGAAGCATAACGAATATAACGTCGATCTGGAGTCCAGCCTGAACCTCGACACCGAGTACATCCGCTCCCTGATCGACCAGACCGCGCGCGACGTCGAATCCGACCGCATCGACCCCATCGTCAAGGTCGATGAAGAGGCAGGCACCATCACCGTCACCGCCGGCTCCCCGGCCATCCATCTCGACGCCGATGCACTCTATGACGCCGTGCTCCAGCGCTTCACCACGGGCAACTTCTCCGACCTCAGCTTCGACTACGAGACCACGCCCTGTGACCCGGTCGATCTGCAGAGCTATTATGACAAGTATTGCACCGACACCGTCGACGCCTACTACGACGAAGAGGCCAAAAAGCTCGTCCCCGAGGAGGTCGGCTACGGCTTTGACCTTGCCTATTACACGCAGCAGATCGCGATGGCCAAGGCCGGCGAGGTCATCACCATCCAGATGGAGGACCGCGAGCCGGAGGTCACGCTGAAAACACTGGAAAAGGAATTCTTCTCCGACGTCCTCGGCCAGTGCGATTCTCCGCACACGGCAGACGCCAACCGTACCACCAATCTCGAGCTGGCCTGCAAGGCCATCAACGGCACGATCCTGAATCCCGGCGAGGAGTTCTCGTTCAACGGCGTCGTCGGTGAGCGTACCAAGGAAAAGGGCTATAAGCCCGCGACTGTCTATGCCTCCGGCGGCAAGAGTGAAGAGTCCGAGGGCGGCGGCATCTGCCAGGTGGCCTCGACCATCTATACCGCCTGTCTGCTCGGCGATCTGAACGTCACCGTCCGCGCGCCGCACATGTACCTCGTCACCTATGTTGAGGCCGGTATGGACGCCACGGTCTACTGGGGATCACAGGATTTCAAGTTCAAGAATAACACCGAAAAGCCCCTCCGCATCGACGCCTCCGTCTCCGGCGGCTACGTCCACATCAAGCTCATGGGCACGACGCCGGAGCGCGACTGGGACCATATCGAGCTGAGCCACAAGACCATCAACACCAGGGCGTATAAGACCGTCATCGAAGAGGCCGGCAAGACCGAAGACCAGAAGACCGAGATCACCATCCAAAAGGGCGCCGGCGTGGATGCCAACGGCAATGCCATCGACATCGCCGTCGACGCCGAGGGCAACAAGTACGTTCTCGGCAAGCGCGTCAACGGCGCTTACACCGGCTACACCGTCGAGGCATACCGCAAGTATGTCAAGGCCGACGGCAGCGTGCTGAAAGAAGAGAAGCTGCACACGGACACCTATAATTACCGCAACATCTCCTACGAGGTCACGCCCTACGTCGAACCCGAACCCGAGGAACCGGAAGACCCCGAAAACCCGGATGACACCACCGATCCGACGAACCCGGACTCCGGCAATACCGGAGATACCGGTAACACCGGCTCCTCCGGCGACAACGATCCCTTCGGCAGCTGGTGGTAAGGAATAAACAGCGCAGCCAGAAACGCATTGCGTTCCTGGCTGCTTTTTGTCATATCACGATCCGGCTTCGCCGCAGCGGATGCCTTCCCTTGGGGGAAGGTGGCTGCGACGCGAAGCGGAGCAGACGGATGAGGGT
>CAJMLC010000077.1 GCA_905214155.1 uncultured bacterium
CCGAGAGCCTGCTGAAGAAGGAGGGCGAGCTGGTCAACGGCTTCGCGCCCGAGGTCGCATGGGTGACGATGGGCGGCAGCGAGAAGCTGGAGGAGCGCCTGGCGTTCCGCCCCACGTCCGAGACCATGTTCTGCGACCATTGGCACAATGTGCTCCAGACCTACCGCCAGCTCCCGATGCTCTACAACCAGTGGTGCTCCGTCATCCGCTGGGAAAAGACCACGCGCCCGTTCCTGCGCAGCCGCGAGTTCTGGTGGCAGGAGGGCCATACCATCCACGAGACCGCCGAAGAAGCCAAGGCCGAGACCGAGCAGCAGCTCAACTGCTATGCCGATTTCTTTGAAAACGTCCTCGCCATCCCGGTCGTGCGCGGTCGTAAGACCGACAAGGAGAAGTTCGCCGGCGCCGAGGCGACCTACACCGTCGAGTGCATGATGAAGGATCGCAAGGCCCTCCAGGGCGCAACGAGCCACTATTTCGGCGACAAGTTCTCCCGCGCCTACAACGTGACCTTCACCGGCCGCGACAATAAACTGCAGTATCCGTTCCAGACCTCCTGGGGCTCTACGACGCGCATGATCGGCGCCGTCATCATGGCGCACGGCGACAACAACGGCCTCGTCCTCCCGCCGAAGATCGCGCCGGTGCAGGCCGTCGTCCTGCCCATCGCGATGCACAAAGATGGCGTCCTCGGCGCAGCAAGCGAGGTGCGCGACCGTCTGGCCGCCACCGGGCTGCGTGTGAAGATGGACGACAGCGACAACTCCATGGGCTGGAAGTGCGCGCAGTATGAGATGAAGGGCGTCCCCGTGCGCGTCGAGCTCGGCCCGCGCGACATCGAGGCCGGCCAGTGCGTCCTCGTCCGCCGCAACGACGGCGAGAAGACCGTCGTCAAGCTCGAAGAGTTGGAAGCGGCGGTGAAGGAACAGCTGGAGCTGGTGCAGAAGGGCATGTACGAAAAGGCCCTGAAAAACATGCAGGAAAACACTTACGAGGCCCATTCCCTCGAAGAGGCGAAGCAGCTCCAGGCCGAACACGGCGGCTTCATCAAGACGATGTGGTGCGGCGAGCTCGAATGCGAGCTGAAGATGAAGGAAGAGGGCGGCATGTCCTCCCGCTACATGCCGCTGCAGCAGGAATGCCTCGACGACAAGTGCGCAATATGCGGCAAGCCCGCCAAACACTCCATCTACTGGGGCATCGCGTACTGATTTATAGAAAGAGCAGCCCCGCCATCCATCGGATGGCGGGGCTGAGACTGTCAAAAAACTATGATAAGCAGTTTCGCAAATGAGCCGCTGGGGAAGAGTGAAGGGGACAAAGAGTCCCCTTCGCGTTCAATCAAGCAGTTTTCTGAACTTTTTAAGTTCAGAAAACTGGACGGCAGCGGGGCGAAAAGGCTTTTTCGACACGCTGAGCCCCGCCATCCATCGGATGGCGGGGCTTTTTTGCGCCGCACCCGTTATGAGACGGTTTTTGGACGTGATTTTTCGAAAAAGGATCACGGCCTGAAATTTCTCCGAAAAGACAGATGGGAATATGAGGCTATAAAGTTCTAAAAAATTCTGAAAAATTAAATTTATTCTTGAATTTTGAAACAAATAGTACTATAATTTTGTGGCGAAAAGTAATCGTCGATTACTTTTTTCAGATAATGGGCACGCGACCAGAATTTATGCCCTGAAATTCGTACAAAATGGAATTTGCTGGACAGGGCCGCGTAAAACAAGGGGGAAGCAAGCATGAAACGAATGATCGCGGCAGTATTGGCGCTGGTCCTGCTGCTGGGGGTCCTGCCTGTGACGGTCGGGGCCGCAGGGGAGAGCGGAACGAAACCGGTCGTCTATGTATATGCGCAGGTCGTGGCCAGTGATGGAAAGACCCCGGTCACGAAGGCCGTTGACATCGTGTGCAACAACAGTAACTGGGCGGTGCTTGGCAAATTGTCCTCAGATGCTGAACTGATGCTGCAGAGTGGATATTCCTATGCGAAAGGCACGGCTGAGTTTCAGACAGTGACGAACGAGGCGGAAAGCGAAAAACTGACCCGCTATCCGGTCAACGCGGGTGTCCCGTTGAATATGGTCACGTGGGATGACCTCAAATGTCTGAGCGGTACGCACGACGGCTATAAGGGATCGGTGTTTGCCGATCGTACGGATGCCAATGACGGCGGGAGCACGGCCTACCATCTGGACGGTACGATCACGGCGTACAAGGCCAGCTTTGACGCCAACGCGGAGGGGACACAGACCGGAAATATGCCCAAGGACGGATATTATCTCAAGGGCGAGACGATCACGCTGCCGGTTCCGACGCGGGGTGGCTGTACTTTTGCGGGCTGGAAGGTCAAGGATGCCAGCGGCGAGCACGATATTGCGAAGTCTGACAATATGCAGTACACGGTCGGAAAATCCGATGTGACGTTCACGGCCCAGTGGGAGCGCAAGGTCTATGTCTACGCGAAGATCATGGCCAGCGACGGGACGACCGAGGTGAAGGACGCGGTCGGCGTGACCTATAACGGCAACAGCAACTGGGTCACGCTGGGCAAGCTGATCTCGGACGTGCAGCTGCCGCTGAAGGGGACGAACGAGACCCCGGTGACAGATCAGACGCTCTATCACGGTGTGCTCGGGGAACTGAGTACCAACAAATTCAAGCGGCACGTGCATAACGAAGTCCTGTCACTGGATCTGGTCAACTGGTATGAGCTCAAATATCGGAATGGCGACCATGACGGCTATAAGGGCCTGAATGGAGACATCAATGATGGGCGCTGCGTCGGCTACCATCTGGACGGTATCATCACGGCCTACAAAGTGGAGTTCGATGGAAACGGCGCAGAGGAGCAGATGCCCACGACGAGGCACTACATCACGCACGAGACGGTGCCGCTGCCGTCCGTGACGCGCGAGGGCTATGAATTCGACGGCTGGAAGGTCAATAACAACGAGACGCCGCTGCCCAAGAAGCAGAGCGAGTATGTCGTCGGCACAGAGGATCTGACGTTCACGGCCCAGTGGACGGCGCTGCACACGGTCAGCTTCGACCTGAACGGCGGCGACAGCGCGGCGATCGATCCGCAGACCGTCCGTGACGGCGCGCAGGCGAGCAGCCCGACGACCGTTCCGACGAAGACGGCGGACGAACATGGAGAATTTGTGTTCGCGGGCTGGTACACCGTCAAGGAGAACTATCCCAAGGATGCGAAGCCGTTCAATTTCAGCACGCCGATCACCGATGACCTGACGCTCTATGCCCGCTGGGCGCACAGGCCGTCCGATTTTGAGCCGAAGATGCTCTATGAGGTGCGGCACGTCAGGCAGCTCCCGGACGGGACGTATGATGAGGCGAACGCTGAGCGCGAATTCCTCTATGCCGCGCGCGGCGCGGCCGTGACCGCGACGCCGAAGGACTATGGCACGCATTACAGCGTGAATGCAGCGGGCAGCCAGTTGAGCGGCAAGGTCGTGGAACCAGCGCTTGTGAACGACAAGCCGGTCTATCTGGTGCTGACGGTGCGCTATGACCTCGACAGCCACATGGTGCGCTTCGATCCGGACGGCGGCACGGGCGGCGGCACGCAGACCGTGCGCCACGGCAATGCCATCACGCGGCCGGGCGATCCGACCCGCGTGGGCTATCGCTTCGAGGGCTGGACAAAAAACGGCGCAAGCTATGATTTTGCCTCCCCGGTCGAGGCGGATTTCATGCTGGTTGCGCAGTGGAACTACACGGGCACGCTGATCGACAACATCCTGCCGCTGCTGCCGTCGCTGGATAACTTCGGCAGCGTACATCCGACGCTGAACACGGCGGAGCATTTCGCCTACGTCAACGGCTATCCGGACGGCTCGGTCAAGCCGCAGGGCAATGTCACCCGCGTCGAGACCGCAGCGATCCTCTTCCGCCTGATGAGCGAGGAGACGCGCGTGGCGAACTACAGCCGCGTGGCGCGCTTCGGCGACGTGGGCGTGAACAAGTGGTACAATGTCTATGTCGCCACGCTGGACAGCGCGGGCGTCATCACGGACAGTGCAAACGGCTATTTCCGCCCGAACGACGCGATCACCCGCGGCGAGCTGGCCGCGATGCTGGCGCAGTTCGCGGGCGAGACGAACAGCGCGGCCTCCTTCCGCGATACCGGCGGTCATTGGGCGGCTTCGGCCATCGCGAAGATCGCGTCCCTCGGCTGGATCGAGGGCTACCCGGACGGTACCTTCCGCCCCGACCAGACGGTCACGCGCGCGGAGCTGATGGCGATGATGAACCGGGCGCTGGGGCGGAATCCGCAGTCGACGGCGGATCTTCTGAACGGCATGAAGAGCTGGACGGACAACCAAAACATGGCGGCCTGGTACTATCTCGACGTGCAGGAGGCCACAAACAGCCACGCCTACGCGAGCAGCCGCACCGGTGAGACCTGGACGGCGCTGACCCGCGACCCGAACTGGAAGCAGTTCGAAAAATAAATCGGTTTTTGAGACTGTCAAAAAACGATGATAAGCAGTTTCGCGACAGAGTCGCTGGGGAAGAGTGAAGGGGGCAAAGAGCCCCCTTCGCGTTCAATCAAGCAGTTTTCTGAACTTTTTAAGCTCAGAAAACTGGACGGCAGCGGGGCGAAAAGACTTTTTCAACACGCTGAAAACCGGCTGGCAGACTTCTCGTCTTCCAGCCGGTTTCTGTGATCTTGTGGGGACTCAAGCAGGGCCCAGGCGAGGAACAGATACGGCGTGCTGATGCACATGGAAATGCCGAAAAACGCCTGGATGCAATAGCCGAGCATGGCGCTCCCGCAGATCAGCACCGCCGGCTCCCCGGCGCGCCGCACAAAGCGCACCGCCGAGGCCCCCAGTGCGCCGAGCCAGCAGAGCAGTGCAAAAAGACCCTTCTCCGCCCAGATGTTCAGATATTCATTGTGCGCCGCGTCGATCGTGCTGCGCAGCGTGCGCCCCGTGGCCGGGTCATAGCGCTCAAAATACGCGTGGATCTGGCTGCCGAGCGTGTCCGGCCCGCTGCCGAACCATGGCCGCGCGCGGATCGCTTGCCAGACGTTCTGCCAGATGTAGATCCGTCCGGAGCCGAACGAAGCCTCCACGTTCCCGTGCAGCAGCGCGTGCGCTTCGCCGAAGATCCCCGGCAGCCCCGGCAGCCAATAAACGCCGACCAGCGCCAGCAGGAGCGCGCCGCCAACGGTGTATGCGGCGATCTTCCGCGCCCGCCCCTTCGGCAGCGCGAGCGGGAGCGTCAGCAGGAGGCTCCCCGCGAGGCCGAGCAGCCCGGCGGACACATCCATCCAGACCAGCACCGCGATCCCCAGCGCGGCTGGCCCGAGCAGCCACCAGCGCCGCAGCCGCCCCGCGCCGAACACCAGCGCCGGGGTCGCCGTGCAGAGGATCGCCGCGGTGAGCCCGGCGTTTCCGGCGGTGCTGAGATACTGGCCGGAGTAGGCCTTCCCGGCGTCATAATAGGTCAGCCCGGCCGGGTAGAGGCCGAAGGGATTCCCTCCAAGCAGCTGAAGCAGGGCGACGATACAGAAAAGGCAGAGCGCTGCACCGGTGACGTCCAGCATCCAGACCGCCGGGCGCGCGAAGCGCCGCAGCAGACAAAAGCTCAGCACATAGAGCGCCAGCGTCAGAAAGCCGTTGTGCCGCGCGCTGCCGAGCCATACCGTGCTTGAACGCGGCGAGAACAGGCAGGCCAACAGGGCGAACAGCAGATAACCGAGCAGGAACGCCTCCGCCGCCCTCTCCCCCCTGTCCCTCACCGGTTTCCGGATCAGCACGAGCTCCAGCCAAAGAAGAACGGATAGTGCGCAGTAGCCGCCGCTTAGCCAGAGAAACAGCCGGTATTTTGCCGCAACGATCCGGGCGTAGCCTTCCATTCCCGGCCAGAGCAAAAACCCGCCTAACAGCAGAAATACATAACCGTCCGCAAGGCGTTCCAGTACATTTTTTCGCATGACCTTCCCTCCAGACCGCTTCGCCAGAATGGTTTCTTTTGACGGATTATACCATTCTTCGTGATTTATGGCAATGGCTGAAGAACTTCTTCACAGCGCGGAATGTCAAGTGTTCATTTTTTGGGTCGGGGCGGGGGCAGGAAAAGGGGCGGACGATGGCGTCCGTCCCTTTATGGATGGGGTTTTATTTTGGCATGTGCATGATGTCCTTCAGGGCCGGGTAGAGGGCCGCGTAGCGCGCCTTGGGGTTGACGTATGCGAGCTGTGTGGCCGGGTTGGGCGCGAGGCAGGCGCCGTCCTTGATCTTTTCGGCGGCCTCCTCAAGGTCACGATAGAGTCCGATGCCAACGCCCGCGGCAGCCGCCGCGCCGAGGCTGGTGGCGTTGTCGGAGAAAATGGAGACGTCCTGCAGTGTCACGTCACAGACATCGGCGATGATCTGCTTCCAGAGCTTCGAGTGTGCGCCGCCGCCGATGATCTGCATACGGTCGACGGTCTGCCGCTCGCGGAGGACGCCGGTGATCTGACTGAGACTGAAGGCCACGCCCTCGAGCACAGCGCGGAGGAAATGCTCACGCTTGTGCGCGGTCGTCATGCCGAAGAAGACGCCCTGCGCCTGTTCGTCCATGACGGGCGAGCGCTCGCCGTAGAGATACGGCAGGTAGATCAGGCCCTCGCAGCCGGGCGCGACCGTGGCCGCGGCGGCGTCGAACGCGCGCGGCGTCACGACCTCGAAGATCTGCTGCGCCCAGTTGACCGAGCGGCAGGCGCTCATGGCCTTGCCGGAGACATAATACGCCTGGCCGTCCATCGTGCAGATGTTGAAGACGCGGTGGTCCGGGTCGAGGAACGGCTCGGTCATCTGCGTGGAGATCCACGCGCGGCTCTCGAGCTCCATGAGCACGTCGCCGCTTTTTGCCGTGCCGCCGCCGACATTGGCGCACGCCGACGTGCCGCCGCCGACTGACACCGGGATGCCCGCGCGCAGGCCGAGATGGCCCGCGGCCTCCTCGGTCAGCTGGCCCGCGATTTCGCAGCCGGTATGGACCGTGGGGAACTTGTCCGGGTCGAGATCGACGGCACGGAAAAAGTCCCGGTCGTAGGCGCGGCGGCTGAGGCTGACGAGCGCGCCGTAGGAGGCGTCGGAAAGGTCGGTCGAGTCGAGATTGCCGGTCAGGCGGTAGACCAGGTAGTCCTTGGCCTGGAGGATCTTATAGGTTTTTTCGTAGAGCTCCGGCTGCTCGTGGCGGAGCCAGACGCTCTTGCAGAGCGTATTCTGGGCGATGAGCATGTTGCCGGTCTCGCGGTAGAAATAATCGCTGCCAAAGCGCTCCTGCAGCGTCCTGGCCCATGGTTCGGCCCGGCGGTCGCTGTAGATCATGGCGCGCTGGAGCGGCTGTCCGTCGCGATCCATCGGCAGGCAGCCCCACATGTGGCCGCAGATGCCGATGGCGTCGACGCGCTTGACATATTCGGGCACGAGCTCGCGCAGCATCAGCATCGCGCGCACGGCGCTCATCCACCAGTCCGCAGCGTCCTGCTCCACCACGCCGCCGGGACGGCGCTTGGTGGGATAGGTGGTGGTGACGTTGCGCAGAATATTCAGGTCCTCGTCCATCAGCGAAGCCTTCAGCCCGCTGGAGCCAATGTCAAATACCAGTAAAACGGTATGCAATCCGTATCACCTCAAATAGAAGTCTGCGGTCTCCCGCAACTCTATTCTAATATAAAAAGCGGAAAAAGGAAATGCTTTTTTGAAAATTTGTATTCGAAATCCATGGGGCGGCGTTCGATGATGCTGAAAATGATGGTTGTATCGGGCGGGCAAATGTGGTATACTGTAGAAAAATGAGAGGAGGCCGCGGGCATGGCTGAATTAGAGAGCAAAACGATCCATTCCGTCGCGAAGGCGATCCACCTTCTCGACCTGCTGGCCGCGAGCGGACAGCCCGCGTCGCTGACGGAGCTGTATCAGAAGACCGGTTGGCCGAAGAGCACGATCCACGGCCTGCTCTCCACGATGCGCGAATCCGGCCTCATCGAGCAGAATGCCAACGGGCGCTATTGGCTGGGCATCCGGCTGTTTGAATATGGCTGCGCCGTGTCCAATGCATGGGACATCGGCACAATCGCGCGGCCCTATATGCAGGAGTTGAGCGACGCGCTCGGCGAGTCGGTGTTCCTCTCGGTGCTCGACCGGGCGGCTGTTGTCACGCTGGCCGAGGTAGAGAGTCGGGCGAGTCTGCGCGTCGTGTCCGAGATCGGGGCGAGGCTCCCGATCCACTGCACGTCGCAGGGCAAGCTCTTCCTCGCGTTCGGCACGCAGGCTGAGGCGCGGCGGATCCTGACACGCGGTGTGCTCGAGACGCATACGCCGCGCACACTCACGAGCTATGAGGCGTTTTTGCCGGAGTTGGCGAAGATCCGCGCGCAGGGCTATGCCGTGGAGCAGGAGGAATTTAAGCCCGGCCTGCGATCGATCTCCGCACCGGTGCGGAATGCAGCAGGGGAGGTGGCCTACGCGCTGGGCTGCATCGGGCTCGGCCATCCGGGCTATAACGACGATCCGGCAGAGAGCGCGCAGCGCCTGTGCGAGGCGGCGCTGGCCGTGTCGCGGCAGATCGGGTATCGCGGCGCGTAAAAATTTGAGTTTTTTTCAAAAAGGACTTGACATTTTGGCGTGCCGCCGCTATAATTATCCATGCTGTTTGAGCCGCCGGTATAGCTCAGTCGGTAGAGCAGCTGATTTGTAATCAGCAGGTCGGGGGTTCGAGTCCGTCTACCGGCTCCACTACTTACGG
>CAJMLC010000078.1 GCA_905214155.1 uncultured bacterium
CCCGCGTTGCGGCCCATGACCTCGACGACGGAGCAGCGCTCATGCGACTGCATCGTGTCACGCAGACGGTCGATGGCCTCGACCGCGGTGTTCGCCGCCGTGTCATAGCCGATGGTATAGTCGGTGCAGCTGATGTCATTGTCGATCGTCGCGGGGACGCCGACAACGGAAATGCCGTGCTTCGACAGCTCCAGCAGGCCGCGGAACGTGCCATCGCCGCCCATGGCAACGATGCCGTCCAGGCCGAGGAGCTTACAGGTCGCGGCGGCCTTTTTCTGGCCCTCTTCGGTCGGGAATTCCTCGCTGCGCGCCGTATAGAGGATCGTTCCGCCGCGGTTGATGATGTGCGAGACGCTGTCGGCGTCCAGCTTGACAAAATCTCCGTTGATCAGACCGTTGTAGCCGCGGCGGATGCCGATGCAGTCGATCCCGAGCAGATCCGCTGTACGTACCACTGCGCGCACCGCTGCGTTCATGCCGGGCGAGTCACCGCCGGAGGTCAGTACGCCGATCCGTTTTACGGCATAACCCATAAAAGCACCTCATTTCAATTCAAAATTTTTTTCATTATAGCATGGGTAAGCCGAAATGTAAAGTTGTTTTTTGCCCGTTCTTTAATAAACGCAGAAAATTCAAGGATGAATACAGGAAAAACATCAAAATCAAGCAAAACAACAGAAATCCGGACACAGCACGTCCTATTGCAAAACCTTTGTCAAAATAGTATAATTGGTTTAACAATAGAACGTCTGCCGCTTTGCACGACCGATCTGCTGAACTCCCCGCCTCAAACGCAACAAAATTTTTATTTTGTTGCGTTAACTGGATCGCACCATATTCAGACACAGATGTCATACACGGCTGTTCTGCTGCTTTACCTATGCCCTTGTCTCGAACGGGCTTTACTGATTTGAGGTCATTTATGGAACGTTACAACGACGCGCCGCAGATCCTGCGCGACTTTTTATCCTATCACGAGACGATCAAGGGCCAATCCCGCCGCACCGTCTCCGAATACTATCTCGACCTGCGCATGTTTCTGCGCTTTCTGAAGCTTATGCGCTGCGAGATGCCGTACAACACACCGCTCGAGGATATTCCGATCACGGACATTGACGCAGCCTTTCTGGCCTCGGTCAGGACGTCGGAGATCTTTGATTTCCTGTCCTACCTGTCGAACGACCGCGAAAATCCGGAATCCCCTGACGCGCCCGGCATCAACACAGCCTCGCGCGCGCGCAAGCTCTCGGCCATCAAATCCTTTTACAAATACCTGACGGTCAGCACCAAGCAGATCACGGAAAATCCTGTCAAGGACATAGAATTTCCTAAAATCAGGAAAAGCTTGCCCAAATACCTAACGCTTGAGGAATCGACGGCGCTGCTCCGCGCGGTCGACGGACCGAATCAGACGCGCGATTTCGCGATCCTGATGCTCTTCCTGAACTGCGGCATCCGCCGCTCCGAGCTGGTAGGCCTGAACCTGACGGACGTCTATGACGACCGCATCCGCGTCGTCGGCAAGGGCAATAAGGAGCGCATCGTCTACATGGGCACGGCCTGCCGCGAAGCCATCGACCGCTATATGGTGGAGCGCCGACAGATCGTCCTCAGCGACAACCGCGCGCTCTTCGGCTCGCGCGACAAGAACCGCATCAGCGTCAGCGCAGTCCATCGGCTCGTCAAAAAACACCTGCTCGAGGCCGGGCTGGACGCAACGCAGTTTTCCGCGCACAAGCTCCGCCACACGGCTGCGACGCTGATGCTTGCCAACGGCGTCGACCTGAAAACGCTGCAGGAGGTGCTCGGACACGAAAACCTGAACACCACGCAGATCTACACGCACATCGAAAATACGGACAAGAAGATCGCCGCAGAGGCCAATCCCCTCTCCAAGTTCAAATAAAAACACGGACTTTTCAAATGAAAAGTCCGTGTTTTTGTGATTTTAACCGCCGAGATAGGCTTTTTTGATCGCGTCGCTCTCCAGCAGCTCGTGGCCGCTGCCGCTGAGCGTGATCTTGCCGGTCTCGAGGACGTAGGCCCGGTCGGCCACCTCGAGCGCCATCTGCGCATTCTGCTCGACGAGCAGGATGGTTGCGCCGGCCTTATGCAGCTCGCGGATGATGTCGAAAATCTGCTCGACCAGCAGCGGGGCCAGGCCCATCGACGGCTCATCCAGCATCAGCAGCTTCGGCTCGCTCATCATCGCGCGGCCCATCGCCAGCATCTGCTGTTCGCCGCCGGAGAGCGTGCCGCCGATCTGCTTGCGGCGCTCCTTCAGCCGTGGGAACAGATCGTAGACATGGGCCATATTGCCCTCGATCGTGCTGTTCGGGCGGGTATACGCGCCCATTTCAAGGTTTTCCTCAACGGTCATGTGCTGGAAAATGCGGCGTCCTTCCGGACACTGGGCGAGGCCCATCTGCACGACCTTGTTCGGCGAAATGCCGCCGAGCGGCTTGTCCATGAAGGTGATCGAGCCGCTCTTCGGATGCAGAAGGCCCGAGATGGTGTTCAGAACGGTGCTCTTGCCCGCGCCGTTCGCGCCGATCAGTGTGACGATCTCGCCCTCGTAGACCTCGAGCGAAACGCCCTTGACCGCGTGGATCGCGCCATAGTAGACATGAATATCATTCACGGAAAGCAGCATCTTCTCAGCCCTCCTTCTTCTTGCCGAGGTACGCCTCAATGACGGCAGGATTGTCCTGGATGTCCGCCGGGGTGCCCTTTGCGATGATTTTACCGAAGTTCAGCACGCAGATGCCCTCGCAGATGCCCATGACGAGGTTCATGTCGTGCTCGATCAGCATGATGGCGATCTGGAATGTATCGCGGATCTTCACGATGTTCTCCATCAGCTCCGTCGTCTCCGACGGGTTCATGCCGGCTGCCGGCTCGTCGAGCAGGAGCAGGCTGGGGTTCGTGGCCAGCGCGCGGACGATCTCAAGCCGCCGCTGCGCGCCGTACGGCAGCGAACCAGCAAGATGATTGGCGACAGACTCCATGTTGAAAATGCTGAGCAGCTCCATCGCACGTTCTTTGGCAATGCGCTCACGCCGCCAGTAATCCGGCAGGCGGAGGATCGCGGTGGCCGCGGAGTATTTCATCTCCTCGTTCAGCGCGACCATGACGTTGTCGAGCACCGTCAGGTTCTTGAACAGACGGATGTTCTGGAAGGTACGGCCGATGCCCATGTGGTTGACCTCGATCGTGCTCTTCCCTGCCGTGGACACGCCGTCGAGCAGGATGCTGCCGCGCGTCGGCTTATAGACGTTCGTCAGCAGGTTGAAGATCGTGGTCTTGCCGGCGCCGTTCGGGCCGATCAGGCCGGTGATCTCGGTCGCGCCGATGGCGAGGTTGAAATCGCTGACGGCGGTCAGACCGCCGAAATCAATGCCGAGGTGCCGCGTCTCGAGGATCGGGCGGCGGCCCACATCACGTTCGGTCAACAGGTTGGTATAGGGCTGCGGAACCAGCTTCGGCTGTGTGTTATTCATGCTCAGCGGCCTCCTTTTTCCCCTTTTTCGACAGATTCGGACGGAAAATGCGGTTGAGAAGTCCCTCCAGCGAACGGGACAGCGAGAAGTCGTAGCTGCCGAGCAGTCCCTTCGGCCGGAAGATCATCATCACGACCAGCGCCAGCGAGTAGACGACCATGCGGTAGTCGGAGAACGAACGGAGCAGCTCCGGCAGGATGGTCAGCACCGACGCGGAGATGACCGAGCCGAGCATCGAACCCATGCCGCCGAGCACGACCATGACGAGGATCTCGATGGACTTCATGAACTTGAACGTCGAGGGATAGAGCGAGCCGAGATAGCCTGCGTAGAGGCAGCCCGCGATACCGGCCAGCATGGCCGACAGCACGAAGGCGAACGTCTTATAATAGGTCGTCCGGATGCCGACGCTCTCAGATGCGATCTCGTCTTCCCGGATGGAGAGGATCGCGCGGCCATGGCGGGATTTCATGATCGTGTGGATGATGAAGCACGACACGACGACGCAGATGAAAACGAGCGTGAACGAGGAGTACTTCGGGATGCGCTTGAGGCCGGCTGCGCCGTAGGTGAAGTCAAAGCCGAGGATGCTGTCGATGTTCGTCAGCACGACACGGATGATCTCGCCGAAGCCCAGCGTGATGATGGCCAGATAGTCGCCGCGCAGACGCAGCGCCGGGATACCGATGATGAGGCCGAAGATTCCGGCGACGACTGCGCTGATGAGCAGCGCGATCAGGATGTACGGAATGGTCGCGGCCGTGTTCCCTTCCTTCAGCAGCGCCGCCATCGGCACCGCCTTCATGAAGATGCCGCCCGCATAAGCACCAACAGCCATGAAGCCCGCGTGGCCCAGCGGAAGCTGGCCGAGGTAACCGGTCGCAATGTTCAGCGAGACGGCCAGAATGATGTTGATGCCGACCATGATCAGAATGCCGGACCAGTAGTTCGAGATGACACCGGCAGAGATCAGCGACGTGAACAGGAACCACGTTGCCACGATCAGCACCAGATTGATGACGTAGCGCAGCGGCATCGGGATACGGATCCGGGATGCGCCCTTCGGGGCGGAGGCGTTGTTCTTTTTCATAGTATCCTCTCCCCTCCTTACACTTTTTCAACCTGTGGACGACCAAGAATGCCGGTCGGCTTGACCAGAAGCACCACGATCAGGATCGCGAAGACGACGCCGTCCTTCCAGACGGAGAGGTTCACCGCAGAGACCAGCGCCTCGAGCAGACCAATCGCAAAGCCGCCGATCATCGCGCCGGGAATCGAGCCGATGCCGCCAAGCACCGCCGCGACGAAGGCCTTCAGGCCCAGCATCGAGCCCATCGTCGGCGACGCCTGCTGGTACGCGCAGAGATACAGAACCGAACCGATACCGGCCAGCGCGGAGCCGATGGCGAATGTGAACGAAATGGTCTTATTCAGGCTGATGCCCATCAGCTGGGCTGCGCCCATGTCCTCGGACACCGCGCGCATCGCTTTGCCGAGCTTCGTCTTCTGGACGGTCAGCGTCAACGCGACCATCGCCACGATCGTTACCGCGATCGTCAGCAGCGCGGCCTTGCTGATCTTCAGGCTGCCGAGCACGACCTGACCGGTCACGATCGGGTCCATGCTCTTCGTGTCTGCGCCGAAGAGCAGCTGCGCGCCGTTCTCCAGCAGGAACGAAATGCCGATGGCCGTGATGAGCAGGCTCAGACGCGGGGCCTTGCGGAGCGGCGTGTAGGCGACCTTTTCGATCACGACGCCGAGAATGGTGCTCGCGGCAATGGCGATCACGATCGAAGTGATCGGATGCATGTGGAAGGTCGTCATCGCATAGTACGCGGCGTAGGCGCCGACCATGATGATGTCGCCGTGCGCGAAGTTCAGAAGCAGGATAATGCCGTAAACCATGCTGTAGCCAAGCGCGACCAGCGCGTAGATCGAGCCGGTCTGCAGGCCGTTCAAAAACTGGGAAAACAGCAATGCCATAAGATTCCCTCTCTTTCCTCTTTTTGCGGAGTTGGTGTTTGCTGCGGACACCCGATGGATGCTGCCGTCTTACCCGCCGGAGGCATCCATCCGATGTCCGCCGGGTCCGACGCGGGTCTCCCCGCGCCGGACCGTTTGGACATTTCAATTTGTGATGTCAGATTTTGCTTTTTGATCTGATCGTCAGAGCGAAGCAATCTCAGTGAAACTGATCGCCTCAAAGGCAATACCGCAGAATTTGGCAAGTGCATTCAGCGAGAGATTTGGGATCAAGTCGAGATTTGGGAAACACAGGAATACTTTGTGTATTTCAAGTTTTCCAAACCGAAGAATTGGAACAAAAGATCCGCTGAAGGCCGCAGACACAATTTTGCGGTCCTGCCTACAAAATTAATACATCTCTTTGTAGACTTCGTCGCCGCCGGTCAGCTCGATGATGGCAACGGACTTGATCGGGTTGTTGTCCGCGTCGAACGAATAGGAACCGGTAATGCCTGCGACACCGTCCATGTTCTTGATGGCGTCGATGACAGCCTGCTTGTATTCATCGGTGCCGGCAGTCAGGCCCTGATCTTCTGCAGCCTGCAGGCCGTAGGCCATGATCATGGCAGCGTCGTAAGCGAGCGGTGCAAACATGTTCGGGACGGATTCCACGTTGAAGGTCGAGCAGTAGTCCTTTTCAAACTGCGCAACGCTCTCGGTGCCAGGGGCGTAGCCGGAGCAGTAGACGGAGCCTTCGAGGTCCTCCGCAGAGGCGTAATCCTTGACAGAGCCGAAGCCGTCGCCGCCGAGGAAGGTCGCTTCGCAGCCAGCCGCGCGGGCCGCGGAGATGGCCAGACCAGCTTCAGCGTAGTAGATCGGAGCAAAGACAACATCGGGATCCTTGGAAGCAATGTTGGTCATCTGCGCCTTGAAGTCCTTGTCGCCCTCGGCGAACGCCTCGGTGTCGACGATCTCGAGTCCGAGCTCTTCGGCCTTCGCAACGAACGCATCCTTCAGACCTTCGGAGTAGTCGCTGCCGGTCTGGAAGAAGACGGCCGCTGTCTTGGCGCCGAGCTTTTCAACGGCGTAGCTCGCCATCTTCTCGCCCTGGAACGGGTCGATGAAGCAGGCACGGAACACGTTCGTGCGGACTTCGCCAGTGTCTTCCATGATGGTGACGCCGGTCGCCGTCGCGGAGGCGGTGATCTGCGGCATGTTGTCTTCGTAGGTCGCGTCAGCCAGCGCGATGGTTGCGCCGGTCAGGACGGAGCCGACCACAGCGGTGATGCCGCTCTCCTTCGCCAGATTGTAGGAGTTGACAGCCTCGACGCCGTCGCCCTTGTCATCGTACTCGAGGACCTTGACGGTCTTGCCGTTGATGCCGCCGTTGGCATTCAGCTGATCGAAGTACAGCATGACAGCGTTGCGCACGGGGAGGCCGTACTGGGCATAGTCGCCGGTGGTGTTGCCGATGAAGGCGATGGTGATCTCGCCGCCCTCGGAAGAGGCGTCGGAGGAATCGGAGCTGGTGTCCGCGGTGTTGTCGGCCGCAGTGTCGGTGCTGGGGGTGGTGTCGGTGGCCTTGTCGCCGCAGGCTGTCAGGCAGCCGAGCAGCATGACCACGGCCAACACGAGACTGAGGAGCTTCATCATTTTTTTCATTTTCGTTTACCTCGCTTTGTGTTTGATTTGCTTTTTTATCGCAACCGGTCTCCCGGCTGTTTGCCATTCAAAAAAGCGGCCCTGCAAAAAGCAGAACCGCTTCAAATCCTCTGATCCCGGCCCTAGGCCGTCTCAAAGATCCGCGCGAATACGCTTTTTGCATTTCCCTGCTTGTTCCATACAAGCAGGCCAATAATCATCAGAACATTGATCATAATTACCAGCGCCAGCAGGCTGATCAGGCCGATAAGGCGCAGAACTACTGCCAGAACCAGTACAACAAAAAAGGACACTGCGCACATAGCAGTGTCCATGGAAAGATTCTCGGATGCAGACGCAGCTTCCATACGAGCGCTGCAAGCGGCCGGTGCGCACATTGCGGCATCGGCATGAGCAGTATTCTGTTTCATCATGAACTGAGCCATTCTGCGCGCCTCCTTGCTAAGATGGCCTCATTATACCCGCTTACTTTAGCGATGTCAAGTGCTGAAATATGAAAAATGCGCGAAAAAACGCGATTCATTTTGTAATAAGTACACAAAATCCCACTTCGGCCTTTTTCGCATGCCCGCATTTCACGGACGGATGTGCTTTTGGCGCGCACTACCCTCCCCTTTTTCGCCAAATTCGCATGGAAGACTTGCATTTTTCGGAACTTTTTGCTATGATGTTCCCGCGTCTTTGGACGCGATCTCGGCGGATCTCCGCCAGATAAGGTGTGTGAGTAACTATTATGGAAAAGAAAAAGCGTCGCTGGGGCGATCGGAAGGACGGCGTGCTGCTGCGTGATCTCGACGGCATGCATTTCATCACGCCGCTGATCTACCCGAACCGCTGCGACAACGAGGCGTACATTTCCGAGACCATCGATCTCACGAATATCAACGCCTACCTCAAGCAGAAAAACGAGACAGAGACGGAATTTCCCTACACGATGTTCCATCTCATTGTCGCGGCCCTGATCAAGACGATCACGCTGCGGCCCAAGATGAACCGCTTCATCGCCAACAAGAACTTCTATCAGCGCAACGAGGTCTCGGCCTCTTTCGTCGTGAAGAAGCAGTTCGCCGACAACGCCGCCGAGGCCCTCGCCGTCGTCCACGCGAAGGACGATTCCACGCTCGGCACGCTGCATGAAGACCTGCGGCATCAGATCCTCGACTGTAGGGACATCAACAAGGTCGACTCCTCGACCGACAGCATGGACATGTTCAACCGGATGCCCCGCTGGCTCGGCAAGTTCATCGTCTGGATCCTCACACGGCTCGATGTCCACGGCATCGTCCCCGCCAGCCTCATCGAGACCGACCCGTATTACTGCTCGGTCGTCCTCTCGAATCTCGGCTCGATCAAGCTCAAGTCCGGCTACCACCATCTGACGAACTGGGGCACCTGCTCCATCTTCTGCATCATCGGTGAAAAGTCGAAGCGCCCCGTCTTCCACGAGGACAGCACGGTCGAAATGCGCGAAATGCTCGATCTCGGCCTTACCATCGATGAGCGCCTGGCCGATGGCTATTACTATTCCAGGACCATCCGCCTGCTGAAAACCCTCTTGGAAAACCCCGAGCTCCTCGAGACCCCCGCCGCCCAGGAAATTGAATACTGATCCGCACATGTAGG
>CAJMLC010000079.1 GCA_905214155.1 uncultured bacterium
TGCCAGCATCCATGGCCCACTTCTGGCCCGCGGCGTACCACGGCGTGCCGGAAGTCGAAACACCTTCGAGGCGGGCAAGCATCGTGACGATCATGCCGCGCGTGGTGTCCGCGTTCGGAGAGAATGTGCCGGTTCCCGTGCCGTTCATGAGACCGTTCTTATATGCGTACTTGACGCCGAAATAGTACCAGCTGTTCGCGTTGACATCCGTGAACGGGAGCGTTTCGCCTGCGTTCGGGTTCTGCGGGAGCTGCGCGGGCTGGCCTGCCGGGATGGGGTTCAGCTCAGACCAACGGGCTTCGGCGGCAGTGAGCTTGTCGTAGTTCGTGACGAGCTTTTTCTGTGCGTCGGTCAGTTCGTTATAAGCATCCCTTGCAGCCTTGATCGCCGCACCGCTGTCTTTCGTGACCGGGCCGATGGCGTCGATCAGGTCAATGACCTCATGGTGTGCGCCGGGCAGGACGGTGATGGTGATATCATTGATCTCTCTGCGATATTCCGTCGGATAAGAGTCCAGCCAGCCCTTCGTGACCAACATATCGACATAACCGCCATGAATCTTGTACGTACTGGCAGGCGTATCTGCGGGAACGGTGAACGTGATGGACTTGATCTCGTCCAACGTTTTGACGACTGCGCCTTCATCATCCGTAAATGCGCTGCCTGAGAGATATTTGGTCTGGATGGTTTTCAGACCGGGAATCTCGGTATAGAAGATGAGCGCTGCACGGTTGATCTTGTTTTGCTCGTTGATCTCGTATTTTGCACGCAGCGCATCTATCGGCAGCTCCGGAACGGAAACCGTGATGCTTTCGCCTGCCTTGACGGTCGCGTTATTGGAAGCGACTGTCTCCATGCCCAAAGGCAGCGTGTAATTCGGGTTTTCTTCGACCTGCAAGGTGATGTCTGCCAGATGGCCGATCTCCATGCCGGTCGAAGCCGCCATACCACCCGTGTTGCCCTGCGTGAACTCAGAACCGAGGCCAGAACCGTAGCCGCTCTGAGACTGATAGCCGTCATAGAGCGTGATCGTGCCGGATGCAGTCAGCGGGACGCACAGACGATCGTAAGAGCCAGCTTCGGAGTCGCCGGTGAAGCCATAGTCCAGATTGATGCTCTTGTCAATCGTCAGATAACCCTGCATCGGCATGTTGGTGGTATAGCAGATTTTTCCTGTGCCGTTGTTGTAGATACGGAGAATCTTATGAACCGGAATGTTCTTACCAATCGTCCACACGCCCGCCGTATCGCCGATGCGCAGGTTTTCGCCGGGGCGCGTCTCGTTTTCCACGACGAACTTCACGACCTTGCCCTTGAGCGCGTAGACCTGCGTGACGTTCTGCCCCTCATAGTCGGCGTTGACCTCGATGCAGTTATAGCCATCCTTCAGTCGAATCGTCACATCGCCTTTTCCATCGGCGGTATAGGTCGTTTTTACGGGTGTGCCGTCTGCATTATATTCGAGGTAATTGTAGACATAGACCTTGCCGTTTTCACCGTTGATATGGAAGGAGAACTCCGCACCGTCCGTGCCGTATTCATAGCCCCAGTCGGCATATTTCGAGGTATTCTCCAGCGATTCAAAGTTCGTCAGCTTCGTGTGCAGCTCGCCGATGGCGGTTTCCTTCGGGTCATTCACATGAACCACGATCTCCGGCGTCTGGCAGTACATCACGCCCTTGTCGTCGCAGAGCTTGACGGTGAAGGTGGTCGTACCGGCCTTCTTGGGCACGAGAAAATAGCGCATGTTGGGATGCTCGCCTGTGCCGCCGAGTCCCTTGTCTACGTAGACATCCTGTTTCTCGTGGATTTCAAAGATACTGTCGTCTTTGATGTCGAACGCCAACAGACCGGGAGATGTGAACGGCAGACCCTTTTCTCCGCTTTGATAGCCCTCCGGGCGGTTCGTCCAGATCTCGCGGAAGCCGGTCTCGACTTCCTGTCCGAGGTCAAGGTTGTAATAGCTGTTATGCAGCATAAAGTCGTCGGGATACTGCGTCGGATAGCCGAGGGAATCGCCGTTTTTGATGGCGGCCAGCGTTGCCGTATAATAGGAAGGCCAGTAATTGGCAGCCACGTTCGTGCGCATGAAGTCTGCGCGCTGCGCGTCGCTCAGGGCGAGATAGTCGATCTCCGCCTTGCGTACATCATCCAGATACTGTCTGTAGTTTTCTTCCGTGACCTTGCCCGCGTAGCCAGAGACCAAATCGGCCAGAGTCTGAATCTTTTCCTCATACGGAACCTTGAGTTCGTCCAGCCGGGCCTTGACGGCAAGCAGCTTTTCAGCGTTTGTGACCTGTGCCTTTTCTTCGTCGCTGCAGCCATTGTAAGTGTCGAGGATACCGCAGACAGTCTTATAAAGGTCAGCTGTGTAGGCCACATCCGCTGCGTTTGGCAGCGCATTGATCTGCGCCATCAGCTCCTCCGGCGAGAGGCTGAACCGGCGGAACGTGAAGGTATAGCTCAGGTTAATATACGCTTTCGTTGAATGTGAACCCTCAAACACCAGCGTCCCGCTGCCGGAAGAGACATCCATCGGCTTTTTGTTCACCTTCGACAGCACAGCGGATATAACCTTGCTGGTGCCAACGCTCTTGCCGTTTTGATAGATCGTAACATTAAAGCCAGTTGCCTTAATCGTGGGTGTAATGCTCTTGGTGTTTTTGCCGATGTAGATCAGGTAGTCGGTGCAGCCCTCCTGAAGGCCGACCTTCCCCGTCGGATTTCCGTCTGGGTCCAGCGCAAACAGCGTTCCCTCCGAATAGCCGTTGATGGTCTCGGGCGAATCCGTGTCGCATTTGACCGTAAAGGCGCTGAAGGTGAGCGGCGTGCTCTTATTGAATTTCAGCGGATAATATTCCGTCACGTCGCCCGTGGTCAGCTTGATATAATAGGTCTTGCCGGAATATGTGACGGCGTTCTCCTGCGTGATCGGGCCGTCAGCAAAGTCGCCGATCTGCACGCCGTATGCATCCAGCAGTACCGCACTGGAGTCCTCCGGCACGTCCAGCGAGACGGTGAAGCCTGCGTCGTTGTAGGTCTTGTTCGCGGTGCGCTGCTCCAGTGTTACCCGGAAAGAGCCTGTTGATTCAAGGAATTCTACCGTTGGTGTGCTGCTCGCGGCATCGGGATCTTCCTTGATCGTCTCGACGTGTAACTGCGCTGCCGTCATTCCCACATTCGGGCGAATCACGCGGATCGTGTACTCCTCCGCCGGAGCTGTGTTCGGATTAGCCGTCTCCCACGCGGGGTCGCCGCTCTTCACAGTGATTACCGAGCCGGGAACGATCGTGACCTTCTCCGTGCGGCGGTACTCCACGCCGTCCACATAGGTATGGACCTGATACTGCTTGTTCATGGCCGTCGGCACAATGTAAATGTTTGGCACATTGTCGAAGCTTGTGTTCAAAATATACTCATATTCATGCTGATCCGGTGAGAAAGCCGGTACGAGTGTACCCCGGACCGAAAGTGCGTCAGCACTGCGAAAATCCGGGAATTCCAGCGATTTTACGCGCTTGTCGCTGTCGCTCCAATCCGCGCCGAGGTCTTTGCCTTTACCAACGGACGTGTACATGACGTGAATCTCGTCACCCGGCTTGAGTGTGCCGTCGGAAACTTTATAGTGGTCGAAACCATAGTTCGTGAACCAGTCGTTCAGCGTGCCCATCCAGCCGGAATCAGTGCCGTTGTCAAACTCGCCAACGCCGTTGATTTCGCGGATATAGCCGCTTTCCGCGCCGGTCTGCTCCCAGCCGATGTCTTTGATCGCCTCGGTGATGCAGCTCATCATCGTCGACTTCTCCGTCAGGGTGATCCATGTGTCGATCCTCTTGCCGGACCATGCCGGGGCAAGCCAGTTGGAGGCTTTGCTGGCCTCTGTGAACGTCGTGTTCTCGACGGTCACATGGACCTGCGTCGCAGGGTCTCCGCCCGCGGCCAGGGCGACTGTGGGCAGCAGGCCCAGCAGCATCACCAGCGCAAGAAGCAGCGATAGAATTCGTTTTTTCATCCTTTTTGTGTCCTTTCTTCGTCGTTTGGGATGCAAAAAGAGCAGCAACTGCCGTTACTGCTCCTGTGGACACAAACATAGACCATAAGGGCATACGGCCCCTATGGTTCACGCTCGTGTAGGTCTTCTGACTGATGCGTTCAGGCGGCTGCCAACGCGTGCCCTCGGCCTTCTCTCCCCGCCATTACAGCAGTTCCAATGACCTTCTTTCGAAATCCGCGCATCGCGCGGACGAGGGGACGCTCCGCAATCACAGCTACTAAGCCGGATCGTCCAGATCCGGCACATGTCCGGGAATTGCACCCGATTCCCTTGTTCAGCACAGACGGCAAACGCCGCCCGGAACAAGACTGCGTGTCCGGGGTGAGCGGGTCGCGCAGTGTGCCACAAAAGCTGTTTTTTCAATTTTTGGGTTGCCGGTAAAAGGGGAGACGCCCCTTGCATCGCTGGCCGAAAAACAAAAAGCACCCATTTCTGCCGCTGCAGAAATCGGTGTTCTCATCTCTGACCGAAGACAGCAATTCTCCTGACTTGCGATCTGAATGCGGTATCGCATTCGCGTGCTGCTCCTACCTTCTCACGGGGGATCCCGCAATGGCGGCCTTTCGGCCAGGCGCTCTCGCGCTTCGGAGCGGCCCTCTCGCGCACAGTTCTTTCGAGTAGGTCCCTTCCTTTTCGCCGCGCCCTGCCGAACACCCCGGCAACATGCGGCTACAGATCTTCGATACAATATAAATATGATCCAATTTGGAAAACCGGCGGCTGCAAGATCCTCCTTTTCTGGTAATTTATGAATGAGGCGGGCATGCCCGCTGGTTCATCATCCCTATCATAGCGCATCCAAAGGGGAAAGTCCACTGTTTTTTGCGGAAAGGGGCGATTTTTGGCGGGCGCGGATCAGGCATCCGCGAGGCGGGCCTTTTCCATCAGCTTGCGGTAGACGATGCGCATCTCTGGCTCACGCACCTCGGCCTCCACGGCGTCGAGTGGGATCCAGCGGACGGCGCTGTTCTCGTCGGCCTTGGCGCGGATGGGGAGACGGTCGTCCGCTTCGAGCAGGTAGGTGCAGTTCAGGTGCAGGTGCGTCGCCACATAGTGTCCGCGTTTCACATGGCCGTCCACGCCGAGGATCTCGAGCGAGAAAATGTCGTTCCGCAGCGGCCTTGCGCCGACAATGCCGGATTCCTCATTCGCCTCCCGCAGTGCCACGCGCAGCAGATCCTCCTCGCCGTCCGCGTGCCCGCCGAGCCAGGCCCACGACTGGTAGAGATTGTGGAACGCCATCAGCGCATGCGTCCGCGCGGGATTCACGATCCAGCAGGAGGCTGTAAAATGCGCCATCTCGTTTTCCCGCGTCAGCAGATCGGGGAACGTGTCCATGTATTGCAGCATCAGCCGCTTTTCCGTTTCTTCCTGTTCATTGTAGGGCCGAAATGCCAGAATATCATCGCGCAGTCCCATTGCAAGCGCCTCCTGTAAGCTGTTTGCAATATTCTATCACAGCCACCCAAAGGACGCAACCCGGATATATTCCGCCCGTTTCTGCGATTTTGCCCCTACAAACACAAGCAAATCGCAGCACAAAACTAAAAACAGCCCCCTCTCATATGAGAGGGGGCTGTTTTGTGTCAATCCACGAAGGTTTCGGGGTCAATGGATGCGCCGTTTTTGCGGACAGCGAAATGCAGGTGGGCGTCCTGCCCGACCTCGAGCAGCGCCGTGCGCCCGACGGAGCCGATCGTCTGCCCGGCCTCGACCTTGTCCCCGGCGGAGACAACGGGTGTGGCGGCCAGATTCTGATAGTACGTGACGCAGCCGTCGTCGTGCCCGATGACGACCGTCGTGCCGAGCAGCTCGTCGTCATAGACCGCCGTGACCGTGCCGTTTGCCGCGGCCCGTACCGGCGCGCCCTCGGCGGCGGTCAGGTCGACGCCGTCATGCGTGCGCCAGTCGCGCGTCGTGGCGTTGAAGGCCAGCTGCTCCATGCTGTACGCGCTCTGCGTCTCGCCGGACACCGGCCACACGCGGACGTTTGCCGCCTGCGCGTAGACCTGCTCGTCGGTCTGCGAGACGGGCGCGGATTCCGCCGGCTTAGTGACGGCGGCAGGCTTGCTTGCAGACGGCTGTGTGGGCGTTTTCGCCGGCTGGGACGGAATCTCCGTCTCCGTGGCGACCGACATCGCAGGCTCGCTCAGTGCGTTTTTCTCCGCGATCGCGCCGGACAGGAACAGCCAGCCCGACACGCCGACCGCGCAGATGCAGAGCGCCAGCACGATGTAGTAGCCCTTTTCGCGCAGAAAGTGTTGAAAACGGTTGGGTTTGGAATTTTCGTTGTGTTGCATTTCTTGCACCTCCGAGGTTAGTATCCCCGGAAGCAGGAAGATTAAACACAAAGAGGGAATATTTAGTAGACCGTAGCTACGAAATACTGTTCGAGGCAGTATTTCAGGATGCGGCTGCGGGTGACGATGCCGATGAAATCGTCCTTGTCGTCCACGACGGGGACAAAGTTCTGGTCGGCGGCGACGGCGATGAGGTCCTCCACGCGCGTGTCCACGCGCACGGGCTGCACCGCACGGCGCGGCGCGGCGATCTCGGTGATGGAGTGCTCCTCGGTCTGCCGGATGTCCATGACACAGAGCCGCTTGAATGCCCAGAGCAGATCGCCCTCGGTGATGACGCCCTTATAGTGCCCCTCCGCGTCGAGGATGGGCAGCGCGGTATAGCCGGAGTTTTCCATGCGCTCCATGGCCTGCCGCAGCGTGGAATCCGCGTCGACAAAGGAGCACATCGCCTTGGGCGTCAGAAAGAACAGGATATTCATAGGAGAAAAGGGCCTCCCTTTTGAGTTCGGTATGTATAGTTTACCATATCCGGCCGCTGCCGTTGTAACGAAATTGTGAATTACGACAAAGGATGGAAAAAATACCACACAGTGCGCCGCGATGTTCCGAAGCTGCCGAAAAGCTGTCCTAGGCCGGGGCGGCGGCGCATAGGCTGTGGTGGGGGTGCTTGGTTATGGAAAAGATCAAACGGTTCTGCCGGGAAAATGCGCGGATTCTGCTGGCGTTGGGGGCCGTGCTGGCGTTCTGCGCGGTGCTGCCGGTGATGTTCGCCGCGACGGCGGTGCCGACCGGGTCGTGGGGCCTCAGCTTCCGCACGGAGGGGCAGCCGCCGGTCGGCAACGCGACGGCGGGCGCGCTGCGCCAGTATGACGCGGTCTACGTCGGGGACACCGAGGAAAAGGTGATCTATCTGACGTTCGACGCGGGCTATGAAGCCGGATACACGGAACAGATTCTGGACGTTTTGAAAAAGCATGACGTCAAGGCGGCGTTCTTCGTCGTCGGGACGTACATCGAAAACGATCCGGAGCTGGTGCGGCGGATGGCGGAGGAGGGGCACATCGTCGGCAACCACACGTGGCATCATTATAATATGTCGCAGATCGCCGACCTGCAGTCCTTCACGCGGGAGCTGCAGAGCGTCGCAGATGCGTATCGCGAGGCCACGGGCGAGGAGATGCCGCCCTATTATCGCCCACCGCAGGGCGTCTACAGCGAGGAAAATCTGAAAATGGCGAAAAGCCTCGGTTATCGCACCGTGTTCTGGAGCCTGGCCTACGTCGACTGGAACCGCGACGCGCAGCCCACGCCGGAGCAGGCGTATGAAAAGCTGCTGCCGCGCATCCATCCGGGGGCCGTCGTGCTGCTGCATTCGACATCTGCCACCAATGCGGAGATCCTCGATGAGCTGCTCACGAAGTGGGCGGACATGGGCTACCGGTTCGGGACGCTCGACGAATTGTTTGACACGGGCGCGGCCTGAGTCACCATTTGGGCCGGACAGCATACCATGGAATGAGCGAGCGAAGAAACGCTACGTTATTTTTCAGGAGGTTTCGTTATGTCTTGCAATAACAATTCGTCCGGCTTCTGCGCGTTCGGCAGCAACTGGTGGTGGGTCATCATCCTGATCCTCATCCTGTTCTGGAACGGCAACGGGAATGGCAATGGCTGTGGCTGCGACAACGGCTGCGGCTGCTGACGGGTCTACATCGCAAATCCAAAAACGGAGCTGTCGTCAGACAGCTCCGTTTTTTATGGTTCCATGCGGCCAAGCAGCCAGTTGACAGAGACGTGCAGAATATCTGCAAGGGCGTTTAATTCGATGTCGGAGACGGGGCGTTTCTGCCCCTCCAGCAGAGACAGCGCGGGGATGCTCATGTCCACACCGGCCAGCTGTAATTGTGCAAGCAGCTCTGTCTGCTTCATCCCAAGTTCCAACCGCCGCTGCGTCACCCGCGCGCCGATCAGATTGCGGTCGCCGAGCGCCAGCTTTCGTGTTTTCAGAACATCACCCCCCATCCTGTAAAATTATATGGAGGAAAATGATTGATATATTTGGTATCACCAAATATACTAAATTTAGTGATACCAAATTTTAAAGAAATGGGGTGTGTATATGGAATACATCGAGGTTTCTCCGCTGCCGGAGGTCTGTCAGAATTGCGAGGATCGCAGAAAATGTCTGGAAGAGGACGGCTGTGAGTGGTGCTGTGACGAGTGTGACTATCTGGGCGCGCGGTTTGTACCGGCGCCGCAGGGGGATTTGTAGGGGCGGACGACTCTGTCCGCCCGTTCCCTCAATTCTGCGGAGGAAATATTTGTTAAACAATTCATTTAAAGGAGTCTTGTCCGTAAGGAATAGAC